>NZ_DBHIHF010000016.1:0-60859 GCF_057248925.1 Stomatobaculum sp. | reverse complement strand
CAGAAACGGCGGACACCGCGCGACCATCAGCCCGAACAATGTCGCGCCGCTTCCGGCGAACAACGCAAAGCCGTCCGAGACACCGACAGTCGACAACAAGCCTGCCACGGTCGAGCCGACCCCGCAGAAGAACGCGGACCGGCAGGGCGATGGGAAACTCGGGGAGAAGAACGGCGGCAAGAAGCCGACCGCAGCACAGGGCACTGCGCTGCAGGGCAGAAAGCGCCGTCTCCCGAAGACCGGTGAGGCGCCGCTCGCGCTGAACTACGCAGGTCTTGCGCTCGGCATGCTGCTCGCAGGCTTTGCGGTCGCGAAGAAGAAAGAAGAGCGGTAAAAGCCGGAGAGCCGAAAGAACCGGCACTTGCAGGCAGAAACAGGCAAGAAGAAAGGCGCTGTGCGAAAGCACAGCGCCTTTTTGCGTGCGTAGTCAGGATAGTTTGTCCGCTTAGCCTCAATAAAGTTGTTGATACGGGCGCTTCTTTGTCTTAAATCAGCCTTTTGCCGAAGCAGAAATGCAGTTCGTTCGGCAATATCGGTCAGGCTTTATAGACGCTGTTCCTGTGTCCGACCTCGATGGCGAGAATGATCAGTTCCTTGTCCTCGATTTCGGCAAGGATGCGATAATTTCCGACTCGATATCTCCATTGACCGCTGCGGTTTGAAGCCAAGCCTTTTCCGTGACGCCGCGGGTCATCGGTATCGACTAAGTTCTTTTCAATCCAGGACTTGATCAGAATGAGGACAGAGCGATCAAATTTTTTGAGTGACTGAATTGCCTTTTTGGTATAGCGCACGCTGTAGCTCATAGGCCGAGTTCAGCCCAGGTTTCTTCATGGGAGTAGCTTTTCACCTTGCCGCGGGCTTTTGCAGCTTCGTACGCGGAAAAGACTTGCAAATCGTACTCATCCTCCAATTTGGATAGCATGGTGCGGCGAATCAACTCGGATAAACTGGTTTGATTTAACTTGGCAAAGTCTTGGAAGAGTTTTAACTCTTCTTCGCTGACGCGCAAACTGATTGTTGGCATAATAACGACCTCCTGTAATACAACTGTATTGACAAGCCGGAACTTTGTCAAGCAAACACAAATAGCAAGCGCTAAATGTATCTATATAACAGAAGGCAGAAGGTGGGAAATGCAATGGAGCATAGAAAAACTGTCTGAAACTTCCGCGAATCGCGCCTTGCGAAAAACACGGTTTCATCGCAAAATAATAAAAAAGGACAGCAAAGTGAGGAAATGGGTTTGAGAGGAAATACCGCGAAGGGAATTTTATTCATTGTGCTCGCTGCGGCAGGCTTTTCGCTGATGGCGGTTTTTGTGCGACTTGCGGGGACATTGCCGGTCATGCAGAAGGTCTTTTTCCGCAATCTGGTCGCCGCGCTGGTCGCAATTCTTATGTTGCGGCGCGCGGGAGAGCCATTCCGAATCGGGAAGGGCAATCGCCTGGCGGTGTTTCTGCGCTCGTTTGTCGGCATGCTCGGTGTCATCGCGAACTTCTGGGCCATCGATCATCTGCCGATTGCCGATTCGACGATGCTCAATAAAATGTCGCCGTTTTTTGCGATTCTGATGTCGCTCTTTATTTTGCGAGAGCGGCCGGTGAAGCGGGACTGGTTTTGCCTGCTGGTCGCGCTCACGGGGGCCGTTCTGGTCATCAAGCCGGGAATCGGTCTCGCCTCGGTGTCGGCGCTGGTCGGTCTCTTCGGCGGTTTTTGCGCGGGCACGGCCTATACCTTTGTCCGGAAGGCGGGACAGGGTGGTGTCAAGGGACCGGTGATTATCCTCTCGTTTTCGGTGTTTTCCTGCATCACGGTGTTGCCGTTCATGCTTGCGGGATATGAGCCCATGGGGGCGCGGCAGCTCGCGTTTTTACTTCTGTCCGGCTGCGCGGCTGCGCTCGGGCAGCTCGGCATCACGATGGCCTACACCTATGCACCGGCCAAGGAAATTTCGGTCTACGACTACATTCAGGTGGTGTTTGCGGCGCTCTTTGGGTTTCTCTTATTCGGAGAATTGCCGGATCTGCTCAGCGTATTCGGCTATGTGCTGATCATCGGCACGGCGGTGTACCGTTTTCTCGCAAGCAAAAAGACCGCCTGAATCAGGCGGTCACGGTCATGTATTCGTCGAGCAGGTAGCGGCGCAGGCGCTCAAAGAGTTCGGGAGCCTTGCCGCCGACTGCTTTGCCGTCAATCCGGTCGGCGCGAATGCAGAGGTTTGAGGAACTTGTGACAATGACTTCATCTGCCGCGAAGAGCTCTGAGAGCGTAAAGGCGGTCTCATCGGTCGGAATCGAGAGAGCCTCGCAGGCGCGGAGCAGATGGGCGCGGGCAATGCCGCCGAGAATCAGGTTGTCGGCCGGGTGGGTTTTCAGAACGCCGTCCTTTAAAATGTGGACATTCGAGTGCGCGCACTCGGTCACGAGTTCGCCCGGGCGGTACAGAACCGCTTCGGCTGCGCCCGCATCGCGCGCTTTCTCGGAGGCCATGACGGACGGAATCAGGTTCAGTGTCTTGATGTTGCAGTGCAAAAAGCGGGTGTCCTCGCAGGTAATCAGGGACACGGGCTCTGCGCCGTCGGAAATTTTGTTCGGTGTCAGGGTGACCCAGAGTTTGCCGGGCACACCGTGCTCGTAACAGTGGGAGCGCTTCTGAACGGTAGGATTGCCGCGCGTCACCTGGTAGTAGACAAAGAGCTCATCGTCATCCATTTCCCGGAGCAGGCGCTGTAGGAGCGCTTTCAGCTCGTCTTTTGTGAGCGGCATCGTGATGTCGAGCAGGGATGCGCTCCGGAAAAAGCGATCCACATGTTCATCGAGTGCGAAGATAACGCCGTGCCGCGCGGGACCTGCGTCGTAGACGCCGTCGCCGAACCAGGAGGCGCGGTCACACATGGGAATTTGCATCTCGCTGAGGGGACCGAAGTTGCCGTCGTAATAGCCTAGTTCTTTCATCTTGTTTCCTCCTGTAAAAGCGGGCTGCCGCCGTATTTTGACACTTCTATTTTACCACAGACTTGCTTACAATGCGGGGCGGAAGTGCATAAAAACGCGACAAGAAGGGCCTCTCGTGTTACACTGAGAGAACAATTTCTTCAAACGACGGAAAGGATACAGGGAGAGATGAGACGGGCAATGCGGGTGGAGCGAAAAACAGAGGTGCGAAACGGCATCAAGCGCGGCTTGTTTGCGGTCTTCGCAATTCTGCTTGAGTTAATCTGGCTCTATGTGATGATTCGGGATCTGACGGGCGATTACCCCTGGATTCCGGTTCTGATTCACACCCTCGCGTTCATTCTGGTGCTCGGAATTTACGGGCGGCATATCAACGCCGCGATGAAAATGCCCTGGATTTTGCTGATCGCCGCGGCGCCGTTTTTCGGCGTTCCGCTGTATCTCTTAATCGGCTTTAACGGCGCGACCCACCGCATGCGGCTGCGCTATGAGAAAATCGAGGAGCGCTTGTTTCCGGCCATGCCGCAGCAGGGCGGTATTTTAGAGGAACTCGAGACTGTGGACTACGGCATCGCAAACCAGTTCCGCTACCTCTCGGACCGGCTCGGCTATCCGGTGTACCGCGACACCGACATCTGTTTTTATCCGACGGCGGAGGAAGCCTTTGCGGCGCAACTGGAGGCGCTCAAAAAGGCAGAGCGTTTCATCTTCATGGAGTACCACGCGATTGAGGAGAAGAGCGCGTTTGAGCGCCTCTTCGAGGTCCTCTCGGCGCGCGCGGCCGCAGGGGTGGAGGTCCGGCTTTTCTATGACGACATCGGCAGCATCTGGTTCATCGACCACGATTTTATCCGGCGCATGGAGGCGGCCGGCATCCATACGAGAGTCTTTAATCCGATGACCCCCTTTTTCAATGCGTTTCTGGATCACCGGGATCACCGGAAAATTACGGTGATCGACGGAAAGGTAGGCTTTACCGGCGGCTACAATCTGGCCGAAGAATATTTTAACATCACGCATCCTTACGGGCACTGGTTTGACACGGGCATACGCCTGACCGGAGAGGCGGTGCGCAGCCTGACCGGCATCTTCCTCGAGAACTGGAATGCGATTCGGAAGGGCGGGGGAGAGGTTGAGAAGTTCGAGGAATACCTCGCGCTGCCGGACTACTGCGCGGCGGAACCCGGCTACTGCCAGCCTTATGCGGATTCGCCGCTGGACCACGAGCAGACGGGCGAAAATGTGTACATGAACCTCGTAAACCACGCGAAGCGCTATGTCTACTTCATGACACCGTATCTCATTATCACGGACGAGATGAGTCAGGCTTTCTGCCTCGCGGCAAAGCGGGGCGTGGATGTGCGCATCATAACGCCCGGCATTCCGGACAAGAAGATGGTCTACCAGGCGACGCGCTCCTACTACAATGTGCTCTCGCGCGCGGGTGTCCGGATTTACGAATACACACCGGGCTTCATGCACGCGAAGCAATGTGTCGCGGACGATGAAATTGCGACCTGCGGGACCATCAACTTAGACTTCCGTTCGCTCTACCACCACTTTGAGAACGGCGTCCTCTTTTATCGCTATCATGCGGTTCTCGACATCAAGCAGTGTTTTCTGGATACCTTCCCGCAGTGCCGCGAGGTCACGGAGCGGTATCTCCACGGCAGAACGCTGTTTCAGCGGGCAGAGCACTGTCTGCTCCGCCTGATTTCGCCGCTACTTTGAGGAGGCAATCATGACAGATCAAGTCGGACAAGTTTCGAATGCGGTCTCGGAGGCGGTCACGGAGAAGGTGACCGAGCATGTGACCTTTGTGCAGTGGTTCTGGCACAATGTGCTCTGGAAACCCGGAACGGGGGAAATGCTCTGGGGGATGCTGCTCCGCGTAGTCTTTGCCGCGCTGCTCTGGTGGATCGGCACGCGCCTCATCCGGAAGATTCTGGGACTCTCGCTCAGATCGAAGATGCAGCTGCCGATGGACAGAACCATGCGGCGCTTCCTCCTGAATGCGACCCGGACGGCGCTCTACGCACTGCTGGTGCTCGCGGTCATTGCGGTGCTCGGCATCCCGATGGCTTCGGTCACGGCGGTCGTCGCTTCGACCGGTGTGACCTTAGGGCTCGCGATGCAGGGCGCGCTCTCGAACCTCGCGGGTGGCATTATGCTGACGCTCACGCGTCCGTTTGCAATCGGCGATTATATCGAGGCAGCGCAGGTCGGCGGTACGGTTGAAGAAATCGGACTCTTTTACACGATTCTGGTCGGCATCGATAACAAGAAGATCACGGTGCCGAACGGCAGCCTGATGAATGCGAACATCACGAACTACAGCTCCATGGCAAAGCGCCGTCTGGATCTCACCTTTCTGGTCGGGCGGAACGAGGATCCCGAACACGTCAAAGAGATTTTACGGGCGGCGATTGCGGCGGAGAGCGCGGTTCTACAGCCGCCGGACGCCGTCGCGGCGCCCTTTGTCGCACTCACGGAACTGCAGGAAAAGGGCCTGCTCTTTACACTTCGGGTCTGGTGTAAGAACCCGGATTACTGGAACTTAAACTTTGCGCTCACGGAGCGCATTGCGAAAGCGTTTCAACAGGAACACATTTCCCCGCCCGCACAGCCCTACCGCGCCGTGGGCGAGAATGAGGAGAGGTAAATCATGAAGACAGCGATAGTGACAGATTCCAACAGCGGTATTTCCCAGGCGGAGGCCGAGCAGCTCGGTATTTTTGTGCTGCCCATGCCCTTTATTGCGGGCGAGGAAGTGTATCACGAGGGAAAGAACCTCACACCGGATCGCTTCTACGAACTTTTGCAGAGCGATACGGTGCTTCGTACTTCGCAGCCTTCACCGGGCGAGATGGCGGCGCTCTGGGACCGCGTGCTCGAGGACTATGAGGAACTGCTCTTTATTCCGATGTCCTCGGGGCTCAGCGCCTCCTATGCTTCCGCGTGTCTGCTGGCCGAGGAGTACGACGGCCGGGTTGCGGTTGCGGATGCGCACCGCATTTCGATTACGATGCGGCACAGTATCCGGGATGCGCTCGCGATGCGGGAGGCAGGACTCTCGGCGCAGGAGATGAAGGAAGAGATTGAAAAACTCGCTTTTCTCTCGATTGTCTATGTCGGCGTGGAGGATCTGAAATATCTGAAGCGCGGCGGCCGGATTTCGGGGGCGGCTGCCACGGTCGGCAGTATTCTGAACATTAAGCCGCTCCTGGTCATCAAGGGAGAGAAGGTCGAGCCGTTTGCGACGGTCCGCGGCACAAAGCACTGCAAGAAGCGGGAAGTCGAGGAGATTGTCAAGGCAGCCGCGGAATTCCGCGCGGAGGGCAGAAAGATATGGGTCGGCCAGACCGGAAGTTTCTTGGAGGCGGCCGATGTCGCCGACTGGCAGGCGCTCGGAAAGGCGGCCTTTCCGGAGGAGACCGTGACCTACGACCCGCTGTCCTACAGCGTCGCCTGCCACACGGGGCCGAACGCTTTCGGCATGGGGGTCTCGGTGCGCTGGGAACCCGGCATGCGAAACTGAGGAGGAACGGAACATGTATCCCTGCAAGGTAACGGTGAAAAAGGGAGCGGCCCGGAGTTTTAAGAGCGGCGGCGCCTGGATTTATGACAACGAAGTGGAGCGGATTGAGGGCGGTTTTACAAACGGCGATCTCGTGACTGTGCTGGATTTTGACGGCTATCCGCTCGGCAATGGTTTTCTGAACATGCACTCCAAGCTGCGTGTTCGCATGATGACGCGGCACGCGGAGCAGCAGATTGACGAGGCGTTCTTAAGACAGCGCCTTCTGGACGCCGTGCGCCTCCGGAAGCAGGTCATTGACACCTCGGCCTGCCGACTGATTTTCGGGGAGGCAGATTTTATGCCGGGACTCACGGTCGATAAATTCGGCGATGTCCTGGTGCTCGAGAGCCTAGCGCTCGGCATGGACAGGATGAAGGAGACTGTGCTCCGGCTCCTGCTCGAAGTGCTCTCCGGCGAGGGACTGCCGATACGCGGCGTCTTCGAGCGGAGCGATGCGAAGGAGCGGCTCAAAGAGGGGATGGAACGGCATAAGGGCTTCCTCTCGGCGCCCTTTGACACGAAAGTCGAGATTCGGGAAAACGGCGTTCGCTATCTCGTGGATGTCGCAGAGGGACAGAAAACAGGTTTCTTTCTGGATCAGAAGCTGAATCGCCGCGCGATTCAGCGGTTTGCGCCGGGCGCCAGAGTGCTGGACTGCTTCACGCACACGGGTTCCTTTGCTTTAAACGCGGGTCTTGCGGGCGCACGGCAAGTGCTGGGGGTCGATGCCTCGGCGCTCGGCGTTTCGCAGGCCACCGAGAATGCTGCGTTAAACGGACTCTCGGCGCGCGTGCGCTTTGAGACCGCGGATGTGTTTGAGTTGCTGCCGAAACTGGAGGCCGCGAAAGAGCGCTTTGAACTTGTAATTCTGGATCCCCCGGCCTTTACCAAGTCGCGCGAGACGATTAAGCGCGCGGTCAAGGGCTATCGGGACATTAACCTCCGCGGGATGAAGCTTGTGAAGGACGGCGGCTTTTTGGCGACCTGTTCCTGCTCGCACTTCATGGATCAGGAGCTGTTTGCGAGAACCCTTCAGGAAGCGGCGCGCGGCGCAAGAAAGCGCCTTCGCCAGGTGTACTTTTCCACGCAGGCACCGGATCACCCGATTCTCTGGGCGGCCGGGGAAACCTATTACCTCAAATTTTTCATTTTCCAGGTGCTCGACGAAAAATAAAGGCGCGCACGGATTGACAGCCGAGTAAGGCTTTGCTACTATCAATATGCAAACAGGATGCAAATACGAGTGCCTCAAAGTCGCAAGAGCCTCCCTGTTCCACATCCTGTGTCCGCTCCGGCGCACTGCCGGAGCGTTTTGCTGAGAGGAGAAAAGCCATGGCAAATTCAGGAAGAACGCGCGTCACCCTTGCCTGCACGGAGTGCGGGGATCGGAACTATACCACTACGAAGAACAAGAAACTCCACCCGGAGCGCATGGAGGCAATGAAGTATTGCCCGAGACTTCGGCGCTATACGCTGCACCGGGAAGTGCGCTGAGTGCGAAACAAACCCCTTGCACGGCAAAAAAGCCGCGCAGGGGGTTTCGTTTTATGCTATGATTTAGGCATATTTTTAAAGAAAAACAAATAGTTACCGCGAGGAGAGGAAGGTGAGGTTTTGTGGCAGCCATTCAGAATGACTGGCTCCCGGCGCTTCGGGCAGAGTTTAAAAAGCCGTACTATGCGAAGCTGTATCACTTTATAGAAGAGGAATACCGGACGGGGACGGTGTACCCGGCGGCGGATCGGATTTTTGAGGCACTGACGCTGACGCCGCTTGAAAAGGTCCGCGTCGTGATTCTGGGGCAGGACCCCTACCACGAGCCGAATCAGGCGCACGGACTCGCCTTTTCGGTGTTGCCGACGCAACCGGTAATTCCGCCTTCGCTGAAGAACATTTATCGCGAACTGCACGACGAGTTGGGCTGCTATATTCCGAACAACGGGTATCTCAAAAAATGGGCGGAACAGGGTGTACTGCTTTTGAACACGGTTCTCACGGTGCGTGCCCACGCGGCTTTTTCCCACCGGAATCAGGGTTGGGAACAGTTTACAGATGCCATTCTCGCCGCGGCGAATCGGTCGGACCATCGCTTGGTCTTTCTGCTCTGGGGACGCCCCGCGCAGGAAAAGCTCCCGATGCTTGACACGTCGAGACATCTCGTATTGACTTCGCCCCACCCCTCGCCGCTTTCGGCGAGCCGCGGTTTCTTTGGCTGCGGGCATTTCCGGAAGACCAATGAATTCCTGCGGTCGGTCGGCGAAGCGCCGATTGACTGGCAGATTGAAGATATATGACGCCGTAAGGCGGAATAACAAAAAAAGGAGAACAGAGAAGACGCATGCGCATCATAGAAATCCTGAAAGTCATAGTGCTCGGCATGGTGGAGGGGTTCACGGAGTGGCTCCCCATCAGTTCGACCGGCCACCTTATTTTGATCAACAAATTGATTCAGCTGGATGTATCGCCGGAATTCATGGAGATGTTTCGCGTTGTGATTCAGCTCGGCGCGATTCTCGCAGTCGTGCTGCTCTATTTTGAGCGGCTGAATCCCTTGAGTCGCTCGAAACGAGGCGACCAGAGATGGGTAGCGCTGACGCTCTGGAGTAAAATCATAGTCGCCTGCATCCCGGCGGCGATACTCGGAAAGCTTCTCGACGACTGGATGGACGCCCATCTCTACAACGGCCTCGTGGTTTCGATTATGCTGGTCGTTTACGGTATTCTCTTCATTCTGATTGAGAACCGGAATCAGACGAGCAAGCCGCAGATTACTAAAATGTGGCAGCTCAACTACCAGACCGCGCTCTACATCGGCATGTTTCAGGTGCTTGCGCTGATTCCCGGTACCTCGCGCTCGGGCGTCACGATACTCGGCGCAGTGCTTCTCGGCTGTTCCCGCGCGGTGGCGGCAGAGTTTTCCTTCTTTGTCGGCATCCCGATTATGTTCGGCGCGAGCCTCCTGAAGTTTGTAAAATTTATAAAATTCGGCATCCCCTTCGGCAATGCCGAGATTCTCTACCTCGTGCTCGGCATGGCGGTGGCCTTCCTGGTCTCGCTGTACTCGATACGCTTCCTGATGAGCTGGGTTAAGAAAAACGACTTCAAGGTCTTCGGTTATTACCGGATTGTGCTGGGCGTCATTGTGCTGATCTGGTACATCATGTCTACGCTGATGGGGCGGAGCATGGGGGCGGCGTGATGTGGTACTATCGCCTGATTGCCTGTCTGACGGCGCTCGATCTGATCGGAAAAAGCGCAATCGAGGGCCTGCCGGATAGCTCGTTTCCGCGGGAAATGCCGGACGGGAAACCGGTGTTGCTGCTCAAAAAATTTCGGAATCACGGCCTGCCGTTCGGGTTTCTGGAAAAACGCCGGGAGGTGGTAAAATACGGACCGCTGCTGGTCGAGAGCCTCGTGCTGCTTCGCTTCTCGCGCCTCTTGCCGAAGCGCGGGCGGAGAAGCGAAAAGACGGCGCTCGCGCTGGTGCTTGCGGGCGGCGGGAGCAATTTGTTTGACCGCTTTTTCCGGGGCTATGTGGTTGATTATTTTTCGTTTATGCCAAAAAAATTGCGCCATCTGGTCTTTAATCTGGGAGACCTCTACATTGCCGTCGGTATGTCTGTCCTGTCGGCGACGGAACTTGTGCGAGGCCTTCGGCGCATCGGAACAAAAGGAGTGAAACATTGAGTCATCAGGATCTTGTCGAACTATGTATGCTGATTGCCCTGCTTGTGCTCTCGGCGCTGTTTTCTTCTTCGGAGACCGCGCTCACCACGGTGAACCGCATCCGCGTCCGGACCCTTGCGGGCCAGGGGGACAAGCGTGCCATGACCCTGCTCGCGGTGTTACAGAACCCCGAGAAAATGCTCTCGGTCATTCTGATCGGCAACAATGTCGTGAATCTCTATGCCTCCTCGCTCGCGACGACCGTGACCCTCTCGCTCTTCGGCAGCAAACTGGTCGGCGTCGCGACGGGCATCCTGACCCTCGCCGTGCTGGTCTTCGGTGAAGTCGCGCCGAAGACGATGGCAAGCCGCAATGCCGAGCATCTTGCACTTCGCGCGGCAGGACCTGTCAAGATGCTGATGTGGCTGTTTACGCCGCTGGTCTTTGTGGTCAACAATCTGGCGCGGCTCGTGATGAAGCTGTTCGGCGCGGATCGTCCCGGCAAGCGGGAACTCATGACCGCGGAGGAGTTGCGGACCATTGTGCAGGTCGGGCATGAAGACGGTGTGCTTGAGAACAGCGAGCGGAAGATGATTGACAATGTGTTTGACTTCGGCGACCGCAGTGCGCGCGACATCATGATTCCCCGCATCGATATGACCTGTATCGATGTAGAGGCCGGTTACGACGAGCTCATGGAAGTGGTGCGCGAGGAAAAGTATACGCGCATTCCGGTCTACAAAGACAGCGCCGATACCATCGTGGGCATTCTGAACATCAAGGATCTTTTGTTCCGCGAGCAGGATAAGCCCTTCCGCATCGCGGAGCTCATGCGGAAGCCGCTCTTTACCTATGAGCAGAAAAAGACTTCGGAACTCATGGTCGAGATGCGGAAAAATTATACGAATCTCGCGATTGTGCTCGATGAATACGGCGTGACGGCCGGCATGGTCACGATGGAGGATATTCTCGAGGAGATTGTAGGGGAAATCCGCGACGAATACGACCGCGACGAGGAGAAGAGCATACGGCGCATCGCCCCGAACACCTATCTCATCGAGGGCAATGTGAAGATTGACGATGTGAACGAGGTCCTGCAGTTGCACCTCGCCTCGGAGGACTATGAGTCGATCGGCGGCTATGTGCTCGAGCAGCTCGAACACTTTCCGAAGGAAGGAGAGTGCGTGACGAAAGGCGGTATCAGCTTCACGGTCACGCGCATGGAGCAGACCCGGATTGCCGAGGTGAAGCTCTCTTTGACACCGGAGAAATCCGTTGTCAAGTAATTTTTCGTATGCTATACTTTTTTCAGTATCACGGAGAGGAGGATTAAGAAGATGAAGCATGTTATGACGCTGAATGAGAAGCCTCTGAAGGCAAGCATGGCGCACGGTGGTTGCGGTGAGTGCCAGACTTCCTGCCAGTCCGCGTGCAAGACTTCCTGCACCGTTGGAAATCAGAGCTGCGAGAACGAGAACAGATAAGATCCCGGAGACGTCGGGAGACCCCTACAGTCTGAAGAGGATTGTAGGGGTTCTTATCTTGCAGAGTATTTTTGCGGTCTGCGCGCGGCGGAGACCGCATAAAGATAGAGAGAAGTTTGTATTTGAGCAGAGATAGAAAGCAGGTAAAGGCTTGATTCATCAGTTTATTAACAACGGCATTGCCATCGTGATGGATGTAAATTCCGGCTCGGTGCATGTCGCAGACCCCGCATTTTACCGCGCCGTACAGGTGACGGAGCCTCTGGTCGGAGAACTGGAGCGGCCGGAGCCGCTTCCGGAGGCTGCCAAGGAGGCAGTCCGGAAGGAACTCGGCGGTGAGTTTCCGGCGGAGGAAATCGAAGAGGTCATCGAGACCATACAGGCGCTCATTGACGGCGAAGAGCTGTTCACCAAGGACAGCTACCAGATGTTTGTGCGCGACTTCAAGGCAAGAAAGACGGTTGTCAAGGCACTCTGTCTTCACATTGCACACGACTGCAACCTCGCATGTCGCTATTGCTTTGCGGAAGAGGGTGAGTATCACGGCAGAAGAGCGCTGATGAGTTTTGAAGTCGGCAAGAAGGCACTGGATTTCCTTGTCGCGAATTCCGGCGCAAGACGGAATCTCGAGGTCGATTTCTTCGGCGGCGAGCCGACCATGAACTGGAAGGTCGTTAAGCAGCTTGTCGAATACGGGCGTTCGCTCGAGAAGACGCACGACAAAAAGTTCCGCTTTACGCTGACCACGAACGGCGTGCTCTTAAATGATGAGATCACGGAGTTCTGCAACCGCGAGATGTCGAATGTGGTCCTCTCGCTGGACGGCCGGAAAGAAGTGAACGACCGCATGCGCCCCACGCGCGGCGGGCAGGGCAGCTATGACATCATTGTCCCGAAGTTCCAGCGCTTTGCGGCGGAGCGGGACAAGGAGCACAAGGATTATTACATTCGCGGCACGTTTACGCACAACAATCTGGAGTTCTCAGAGGATGTGCTACACTTTGCGGATCTCGGCTTCAAGAAGATGAGCATGGAGCCGGTGGTCGCGGATCCCGCGGAGCCCTATGCGATTCGCGAAGAAGACTTGCCGATGATTCTCGAGCAGTACGATAAGCTCGCGGCCGAGTATGTGAAGCGTCGCCGGGAGGGCAAGGGCTTTGTCTTTTTCCACTTCCAGATTGATTTGAAGCAGGGCCCCTGTGTCGCGAAGCGCCTCTCCGGCTGCGGCTCGGGCACCGAGTATCTCGCGGTCACACCCTGGGGTGATTTTTACCCCTGCCATCAGTTTGTCGGCAAAGAGGAATTTTTGCTCGGCAACGTCGATACCGGCATTCAGCGCAGCGATATTTGCGACGAGTTCAAGCTTTGCAATGTCTATGCAAAGCCGAAGTGCAAGGATTGCGAAGTGCGTTTCTATTGCAGTGGCGGCTGCGCGGCAAATTCTCAGAACTTCCATCACAATCTGACGGATGCCTATGAGATCGGCTGTGCGATGCAGAAAAAGCGGATTGAGTGTGCCATCATGATCAAAGCGGCTGAAATGCTGGACGCCGCGGCGGCGGAGGAAGCAAAGGCAATCTGACAGTTTAGGGAGGGTAATTAGTATGAAGAGCGAAAAGGGAAAGGGTGCGCTGCGCCTTCTGGTGCTCCTGGCAGTGCTGGTCGGCTTCTTGTATCTCGCATTCGACAGTATGCGCGGAAACAAGATTAAGCTCGGCCTCGATTTGGCGGGCGGCGTCAGCATCACGTATCAGGCGAAGGAAGAGAATCCGAGCTCGCAGGACATGAAGGATACCATCTTCAAGCTCCAGCGGCGTGTGGAGACGTATTCCACCGAGGCGCAGGTCTATCAGGAGGGACGGAACCGCATCAACATCGATATTCCGGGCGTCTCCGATGCCAATCAGATTCTCGAGGATCTCGGTCGGCCGGGTTCGCTGACCTTCGTGGATCCGAGCGGTAATACCATTCTGACCGGCGATCAGGTGAAGAGCGCAAAGCCTGCGCAGATGCAGAACAAGACCACGGGACAGAGCCAGTATCTCGTGGAGCTCGTCTTCACCGAGGAGGGCTCGAAGGCCTTTGCCGATGCGACGAGCAAGCTGGTCGGTCAGCACATTGCGATTATCTACGACGGCAGAACCTATTCAAATCCCGTCGTCAAGGAAGCCATCACCGGCGGTACCTGCCAGATTGACGGTATGCAGAGCTACGATGAGGCGGATCAGCTCGCGTCCACGATCCGCATCGGTTCGCTGCGTCTCGAGCTCGAAGAGCTCCGCTCGAATGTGGTCGGCGCACAGCTCGGCCAGCAGGCGATTCACACCAGCTTGAAGGCCGGTGCGGTCGGATTTCTCGCGATTGTCGCGATTATGGTCGGCATCTTCTGGCTGCCGGGTCTCGCGGCTTCGCTCGCACTCGCACTGTACATCAGCCTCACGGTCTGCCTGATCAGTGCATTTGACATCACGATGACCCTTCCGGGTATCGCGGGTATCATTCTCTCGGTCGGTATGGCGGTTGATGCGAATGTCATCATCTTTACCCGTATCCGCGAGGAAATCGGACTCGGCAGAAGCGTGCGGGATGCGGTCAAGGCCGGCTTCCACAAGGCACTCTCCGCGATTGTCGACGGCAATATCACGACGCTGATTGCGGCGGCGGTCCTCTACATCATGGGCACCGGCACCATCAAGGGCTTTGCGACGACCCTCGGACTCGGCGTTGTGGTCTCGATGTTCACGGCACTTTTGATTACGAGAAGCTGGGTCACGGCCTTCCTGGAGCTCGGCCTCGACAAGAAGGGACTGTTCGGCGCGGTCAAGGAGAGAAAGACCTTCGACTTTGTCGGCAAGAGAAAATTCTTCTTCGGCTTTGCGCTGGTCATCATCGCCTCCGGTTTCATCGGCATGGGCGTTTACCGGGCAAAGACCGGCAGCGCGCTGAATTTCGGCCTCGACTTTAAGGGCGGCACCTCGACGAACGTGACCTTCAATCAGGACATGTCGCTCGAGCAGATCGACGCGGAAGTGAAGCCGGTGGTCGCAGCTGTGACCGGCGACAACGACATTCAGGCGGCAAAGGTGCAGGGAACCAACGAGGTCATCATCAAGACTCGCGCGCTGAGCGTCGAAGAGCGCCAGTCTCTCGACCAGGCGCTCTCGGAGAAGTTCTCGGTCGATCAGGAGAAGATCACGGCGGAGAGCATCTCCGGCACGATCTCGGGCGAGATGCGCCGTGACGCGGTGCTCGCGGTTACGATTGCACTGCTTCTCATGCTGGTCTACATCCGCTTCCGTTTCTCGAATTTCCGCTTTGCGGCTTCGGCCATCATGTGCCTCTGCCACGACGTGTTGGTGCTCTTTGCCTTCTACGTGTTGTTCCGCTGGAGCATCGGCTCCTCGTTCGTGGCCTGCATGCTGACGCTGGTCGGTTACTCGATTAACGACACGATTGTTATCTTTGACCGCATTCGCGAGAATCAGAAGCTCTTCCCGCGCATGGACAGAAGAGAGATTGCGAACAAGAGTATCACGGAGACCTTCTCGCGCTCCATTCTGACTTCGCTCACGACCTTTGTGACCATCTTTATTCTCTTCCTGCTCGGTGTGTCCTCGATTCGCGACTTCACCCTGCCGCTCATGGTGGGAACGGTCTTCGGCACCTATTCTTCGATTGCAATCGCAAGCCCGCTTTGGGATCTCATGGAGGGCAAGCACGACAAGAAGAAGGCCGAGGAAGAGGCGGCGCAAAAGGCTGCGGAGAAGGCGGAAAAGGCTGCAAAGAAAAAGAAAAAGTAATTCGTTCCGGGAGCAGAACTCTCGGTGATACGCGAATAGAAGAGGGGGAGCAGAGCTCCTCCTCTTCTTGGCAGAGAGGATACGTTGTGAAATACAAAATTCTGGCAAGCGAGGGAAGAGCAAAGCGCGCACATATGGAGACGGTGCACGGCAGCGTTGAGACGCCGGTCTTTATGAATGTCGGCACGGTCGCGGCCATTAAAGGCGCGGTCTCGACCGATGATTTAAAAGAAATCGGCACACAGGTGCAGCTCTCAAACACCTATCACCTCCATGTGCGCCCGGGTGACGGAAAGGTCTCCGGCGACCGGCTGATACACGAATTCGGCGGCCTGCACCGCTTCATGCACTGGGACAGACCGATTCTCACAGACTCCGGCGGTTTTCAGGTGTTTTCGCTGTCGGGCATGCGGAAAATCAAGGAGGAAGGCGTTACTTTCCGCTCTCACATCGACGGCAGAAAGATTTTCATGGGACCGGAGGAGAGCATGCAAATCCAGTCGAATCTCGGCTCTACGATTGCAATGGCTTTTGACGAGTGTCCGCCGAGCCTCGCGGAGCGAAGCTATATCGAGCAGAGTGTGGACCGGACCACGCGCTGGTTAAAGCGCTGCAAAACGGAGATGGCGCGGCTCAATGCCCTGCCGGACCGCGTGAATCCGTCGCAGCTCTTGTTCGGCATCAACCAGGGCGGCATTCTCGAGGATGTGCGCATACGCCACGCGAGAGAGATACGCGAACTGGATCTCGACGGCTACGCGGTCGGCGGCCTTGCGGTCGGCGAGAGCGCCGAAGAGATGTATCGCATTCTGGATACCGTGGTGCCGGAGCTGCCGCGCGAAAAGCCGACTTACCTGATGGGTGTCGGGACACCGCAGAACATCCTAGAGGCAGTGGAGCGCGGCGTGGACTTCTTTGACTGCGTGTATCCGTCCAGAAACGGCCGCCACGGCCATGCATATACAAACAGCGGCAAGATTAATCTCTTCAATAAAAAATACGAACTGGATCCGAGGCCGATTGAAGAAGGCTGCGGCTGTCCGGCCTGCCGCTCCTATTCCCGCGCGTATATCCGCCACCTCTTAAAGGCAGGGGAGATGCTCGGAATGCGGCTTTGCGTCTTGCATAATCTTTACTTCTATAATACAATGATGCAGGAAATCCGTGACGCCATCGAAAAAGGTGAGTTCCGGGCATATAAAGAGAGAAAAATAAAAGGTATGGAGGCAAAAGCATGAGCGGAGTCTTACTGGCAGGCGGGACGAACAACATCCTGTTCTGGGGTGTTTACATTGTGTTTTTCGGTGCGCTGATTTATTTCATGGCATACCGCCCGCAGCAGAAGCAGAAGAAGCAGCAGGAAGAGTTGTTTGCGAGCATCGCAATCGGCGATTCGGTGCTCACGACGGCGGGTTTTTATGGCGTTATCATCGACATGACCGATGACACCGTGATCGTTGAGTTTGGCAACAACAAGAATTGCCGGATCCCGATGCAGAAGTCTGCGATTGTCCAGGTGGAGAAGCCGGGCGAAAATTGACGAGAGACAAAAAGAGCGTCGGCGCTGTGCCGACGCTCTTTTACTATCTCAAGGGTCAGGACCGGGTCAGAGTCCAGTCCGGCGGTAACAGGGTGGAGGAGCCGAAAACAACAAAGCGCTCCGCGAGTGCGGACATATCCTCCGGCGATAAATCGGTGTCGTTTTCAACCCAGCGGCGTATCATGCCGATTGCGCCGTCGATGACATAGGAGTAGAAATATTCATACTCGTAGGAAGATTTGCCGTCGATGGCAGCCCACCACGGCACCAGAATTTTCTCCTGAAAGACCGCGCGAAGCTGGTCGAGAAAATGCGGGTCGCCGTTCACCCCGAGCAGAATCCGGAACAGGTCTGCGTTCTTCTGGACAAAGTAGAGCAGGTCAATCAGAAGCTTCCGGGGACTGCCCTTGACCTCCTGGGCGTCGTGGCGCTCGAGGAGCGCGGTGAACTGAAGAAACATCTCCTCCTCCAGATTTTTCAGGAGGTCAAAGACATCGTGATAGTGCAGATAAAAGGTGCCGCGGTTGATGTCGGCGAGCTCGGTGAGCTCCCGTACGCTGATATCCTTGACAGGCTTTTTCAGGAGAAGCGCACTGAGACAGCGGCGCAGTGCCGCACGTGTCTTTCGGATTCTTCGGTCTGGTCTGTCTTCGTTCATAAAAAAAGCTGCCTCCTCTGCTACAAATCTGCTAACCTATAGAATAACATTTCGCTTGTCGTTTTACAATCACAGAGCCTGAAAGAAGAGAGAAGTTATGTCAATTACGATGAATCATGTGCCAAAAAGAAGATTGCGCTTCCGTTTGCTGCTTTTTTTCCTGCTCTTTGCGGTGGCACTTACGGTCTGGTTCGCGCTCTCTCTGCGGGAGCAGCGGAAGCAGCGCGAGGGCGAGAGAACCTATCTCGCGGAGCCGGCACTGCCGGTGGTCTGGACGGAGACCCTGTCGCGCCGCATGGATGTGCTGCGCGCCTACAAGAATCCGACCGATGCCGATATCGCCTATGACAGCCTGATTATCCTGCCGGAGGATCGGAAGCTACCGCTCTCGGTGGAGAGCGGTGCGGTGACCGTGACGGGCATCCGCTACGAAATTCGTTCGACCGACTTAAAGGATCTGATTGAGCGGACCGAGATTACGGACTGGGAGACACAGGATAAAAACGTAAAAGTGGTGTTGCCGATTCAGAATCTCGTGCAGCCGGGGACGGAGTATCGCCTGGATCTCACGGTAAAAACCGCGGAGGCCGGAGAGCTGCATTACTACGCGCGCATTCTGCAGGACGCCGCAGGCCGGGCAGGCGACTTTGTGGCACTTGCGGAGGGCTTCAGCAATCGGAATTTCGACTATGACAGCGCGAAGGAAAATGCTGTCTTCCTCGAGAGCGGCGACGGCGGCGACAATACGAGCCTCGGGCATGTCGATTTGAAGTCCAGCTTTAATCAGCTGACCTACGGGGGACTCAAACTCACGATTACGGGAGAGGCGGATCTTCGTCTCCTCGAGTACAACGGGAACACGGCCATTGTGTCGCGGAGTTTTCTTGCGTCGCGGGACAGCGAGGACCAGAGCCAGATGCAGTTTGAAATCGAGGAGAATTTCGTGATGCGGAAGGGGCCGGAGCGCATTTACCTGATGGACTACACCCGCACGATGCACGAGATTTTTCTCGGCGATCAGTCCGGCTTTTCCGGCAATAAGATGTACCTCGGCATCAGCGAGGACGGCAGCGTACAGGCGGAGAGCAGCAAGGGCAAGCGCTGGAAAGCCGTGGTGTCGAGCGGCGATCTCTGGCTGCTTGACGGTGCGCGCAGTCTCTACACGCGCATCTTTTCGTTCCGGAGCGGTGTGGACAGCGGTATCCGCGCGGGGTACCGGAAGCACCGCCTGAAAATTCTCTCGCTCTCCGACAAGGGAGACATTGACTTTGTGCTCGCGGGCTATATGAACCGCGGAGAACACGAGGGTGAGGTCGGCATCTCGCTGATGCACTATGACAGCGCAAAGAGCGCGGTCACGGAACAGGCGTTTATTCCGAGCACGGAGAGCTTTGAGGAACTCTGGGCGGACATGGAAACGCTCTCGGCGGAGAGCGGTGGCTCGATGTTTTATTTCAAGCTCGGCAATGCGGTCTACGGCCTCGATCTGCAGAGCAAGGAGTACATTGTGCTCTGTGCCGATGCGGCACAGAGTAACCTGCAGGTCAGCGCCTCACAGGAGGAACTCGCCTGGCAAGACACGGCAAACCGGTTCGGCGCTTCGACACTGGTGCAAATGCAGGTTGCCAACCGGAGCCGGACCAATATCAACGCCGGCGCAGGGCAGTTACTTCGCCCGCTCGGCTACCTCGGACACGACTTGACGGTCGGTCTCGCCGAAGAGGGAAATACCTGGGATTTGAACGGCATCACGCGGGAGCTCCCGCTCTCGGCGCTCGAAATCACGGACAACTATGCGAAGACACCGGATCCGACGCGCTACGAGGAGAACGGTGTACTGCTCTCGGACATCAATGTGACCGGTTCGCGCGTGCACCTCGAGAAGCTGTCGAAGACAGGAGACCACAGTTTTCGCGTGATCGGCAGCGATACCATCGTCTCGAATTCGCTCGAAGAGGTGGCACCGCGGGTGTTGACGGAGAACAGCGCGGAGAAGGAGAAGGTTTATTACACGGCGACACCGCGTGGCTTCCAGGACAGAAGAGCCCGCGCGGCGGCCTCGGACGCCGTGAGCTTTGACAGTGCGCCGCGGATGCAGGTTGACAAGCAGAGCGATGACGGCGCGCGCTACGAGGCGTACGGCCAGGGCAAATATCTGGGGCGTTTTCAGACCGCGGGCGAGGCCATCAATGCGGCCTATGAGAGCCGGGGCTATGTGCGCGCCGACGGCAGCATGCTCTACTGCCGCGCGGGCACGGCGAGCGCGCGCAATATCAAGAGCCCGGAGCAGAGTAAGGATGCCCTTTTGTCAGCGCGGCAGAACGGCACGGCGCTGGATCTCTACGGCACCGATCTGCGCGCGGCGCTCTACTTTGTCGCAAACGGCATGCCTTTGCTCGCCTACTCGGACGGCGGCGCGCCACTCATTCTCTACGGTTACGACCGCGCGACCGTTTCGCTGTACCGGATTGACGACGGCACTTACTTTAAGCTCACAATGGAAGAGGCAGAGCGCATGTTTGAGAACGGAAGATGTGACTTTACGGCGCTCCCGGCCGCGCGCTGATTTACGAACCAAGAAAGCTGTGATATAGTAGCACTGACCATGTTCTGGCGACAATACGCCAAAAGGAGTGAAATGGCACAATATATCATGAAAGGCGGAAATCCGCTGGTCGGTGAAGTCACGATCAGCGGCGCAAAGAACGCGGCGCTTGGCATACTCGCAGCATCCGTCATGGCCGATGAGGATGTGTTGATTGAAAACTTACCGGATGTCCGGGATATCAATATGATGCTGGAGGCAATCCGGGAGATCGGGGCGGAAGTGACGCGCCTTGACACGCACACCGTGCGCATCAACGGCAAATCCATCTCGGCGCTCTCGGTGGAATCGGAGAATATGAAGCGGATTCGCGCCTCGTACTATCTGATCGGCGCCCTGCTCGGCAAGTACCGGCGGGCGGATGTGCCGATGCCGGGCGGTTGTGATATCGGGCAGCGTCCCATAGACCAGCATTTGAAAGGCTTCACGGCACTCGGCGGAGAGGCGGAGCTTGTCAACGGAAGAATCTGCGTTGCGGCGAAGAGATTGCGCGGTGAGCATATCTTTTTCGATGTCGTCTCGGTCGGTGCCACCATCAATGTGATGATGGCGGCGGCGCTCTCGGAGGGGAGAACCATACTCGAGAATGCGGCGAAGGAACCGCACATCGTCGATGTCGCAAACTTTCTGAACAGCATGGGCGCGAATATCAAGGGCGCCGGCACCGATGTGATTCGCATTGTCGGTGTGCCGCGGTTTCACGGGACCACTTATTCGATTATCCCGGATCAGATTGAGGCGGGCACCTTCATGTTCGCGGCAGCGATTACGCGGGGCGATATCCGTGTGAAAAACCTGATTCCGAAGCATATGGAGGCAATCAGCGCAAAGCTCTATGAGATGGGCTGCGAGCTGGTCGAGTCCGACGACGAGATTCGCGTCATCGGGACGCCGCGGCTTCGCGCCGTCAATGTAAAGACACTGCCCTATCCGGGCTTTCCGACCGACATGCAGCCGCAGGTCGGCACGGCGATGTCTCTGGCGCGTGGCACCAGCGTATTGACGGAGTCGATTTTTGAGAGCCGCTACCGCTATTTGCAGGAACTCCGGCGCATGGGCGCCTGTAACAAGGTGGAAGGCAATACGGCCATTATCAGCGGTGTTGAAAAACTAAGCGGCGCGGAGATCAAAGCCTGCGACCTTCGGGCAGGCGCGGCACTGGTGCTCGCGGGCCTTGCGGCCGAAGGCATCACAACAATTTCAGATATCCATTTTATCCAGCGCGGCTATGAACATTTCGAGGAAAAGCTCCGCGCGCTCGGCGCTATGATTGAATTGGCGGAGAACGAGCGGGAGGTCCGGAAGTTCAAACTGGTCGCCGGATGAGCAAGCAGTAGAGGAGAGAAAGAATGGAGAGAAGATTATTCACTTCGGAGTCCGTGACCGAGGGACATCCGGATAAAATTTGCGACCAGATTTCGGACGCGGTTCTGGACGCCCTGCTCGCCGAGGATCCGGAGAGCCGGGTGGCCTGCGAGACCTCGACGACGACCGGTCTCGTGGTGCTGATGGGAGAAATTTCCACAACGGCGCGGATTGACTATCAGCAGCTGGTGCGCGACACCATCCGGGAGATCGGCTATACGAGAGGTAAGTACGGGTTTGACTGTGATACCTGTGCCGTGCTGACCGCACTCCACGAGCAGTCGCCGGACATCGCGCAGGGCGTGAACCATGCGCTCGAGGAGCGCGAGGGTGAGAAGGAGTGGGATTTGAACCAGGGAGCCGGCGATCAGGGTCTCATGTTCGGCTATGCCTGCCGGGAGACGGAGGAGCTCATGCCCTATCCGATCAGCCTCGCGCACAAGCTCTGCCGCAAGCTGACCGAGCTCAGAAAGACAAAGAGACTCCCGTATCTCCGCCCGGACGGCAAGAGCCAGGTCACGGTTGAGTACGATGAGAACGGAAAGCCGGCGCGTCTCGACGCTGTCGTGCTCTCGACCCAGCATGATCCGGATGTGAGCCAAGAGAAGATTCACGCGGACATCAAGAAATATATTTTCGACGAGGTGCTGCCGGCGGAACTGGTCGACGAGCACACGCGCTTTTATATCAATCCGACCGGCCGCTTTGTAATCGGCGGACCGAACGGCGATGCGGGTCTCACCGGCAGAAAGATTATTGTCGACACCTACGGCGGTTATGCGCGCCACGGCGGCGGCGCATTCTCGGGCAAGGATCCGTCCAAGGTGGACCGCTCGGCAGCGTATGCGGCGCGTTATGTCGCAAAGAATCTGGTGGCCGCGGGTCTCGCGGACAGTGTCGAGATTCAGCTCTCCTATGCGATCGGCGTCGCGACGCCGACGTCGGTCTCGGTGAATTCCTTCGGAACCGGCAAGCTCTCGGACGAGCAGCTCTGCGATATTGTGCGGAAGGAGTTCGATCTCCGGCCGGCCGGCATCATCCGCATGCTCGACCTGAAGCGTCCCATTTACCGGCAGACCGCAGCGTACGGCCATTTCGGCAGAGAGGACCTTTCTCTTCCGTGGGAGAAGACGGATCGCGCGGAACAGTTGAAGAAATATCTCGCCTGAGATTTTGAATAGTTTTGCTCGGAGGGACTGTCTGTGAAGCAGACCAGAATCAGGTTATTCGGTTCGGTCCTGATGATTAGCATCATTCCCATGGCACTTTTCATTTTGGGCGTTTGGAAGAACAGCGATTCCTATCTGACCACGCAAGTGTTCATCTCGGGAATTGCTGTTCTTGTTATAGTGGCTTTTTCGATGGCGTTCTGGTTTTACGGTGCGATGATATTGCCGCTCGAGCGTCTCGAGCAGGCGATGCGGGAAATTAAAAACGGAAATTTTGACGTGCCGCTGAACACCGAGGACGTGTCGAGCGAGATGCGCGGCCTCATGGATGACTTTGAGGAGATGCGGCTTCGCCTGAAGGAGAATCAGGAGGAGAAGCAGAAGGCAGACAGCGACGCAAAGGAATTTTTAAGCAACATCACCCACGACTTAAAGACCCCGATTACCTCAATCAAGGGTTATGTGGAGGGAATTCAGGACGGCGTCGCGAGCAGTCCCGCGCAGATGGACCGCTATATCCGCACCATCTATAACAAGGCAAACGAGATGGATCATCTGATCGACGAACTCACCTTTTATACCAAAATCGATGCGAATCGCATCCCCTATCACTTCGCGATTCTGCCGGCGGCTCAGTTCTTTGCGGACTGTGCCGAGGACTTGCGGCTCGAGACCGAAGCGCAGGGCTTTCTCTTTTCTTATACGGCGGCACTCGGCAGCGAGGTCAGAATCATCGCCGACGCCGAGCAGATGCGGCGTGTCATCAACAACATCATCAGCAATTCGATTAAGTACTGCGACAAGAAGCCGGGACAAATCCGGATGCGCGTGATGGACGACGGCGATTTTGTGCGCGTGGAACTGTCCGACAACGGCCCCGGCATTTCGAAGCAGCAGTTGCCCTATGTGTTTGAGCGCTTCTTTCGCGCGGACGAGGCACGGAGCTTTAAGGGCGGCAGCGGCATAGGCCTCTCGATTGTGAAGAAAATCATAGAGGATCACGGCGGCAGGGTCTGGGCGCGCTCGGAATCCGGGAAGGGCATGACGATACTATTCTCGCTCAGAAAACATATGGAGGATATGACTTGAAACGCATATTGATTGTCGAGGACGATGAGAGCATTGCGGAGCTGGAGCGCGACTATCTGCAGGCGAGCGGCTTTGAGACGAAACTCTGCTTCAACGGGCGCGAGGGCATGCAGGAGGCGCTTGGCGGCACCTATGATTTGATGATTCTGGATTTGATGCTGCCGGGGGAGAGCGGATTTGAGATTTGCCGTGAGGTCAGAGAGCGTTTTAACACCCCGATTCTGATTGTGAGTGCAAAGCGGGACGATATCGACAAGGTGCAGGGCCTCGGGCTCGGTGCCGATGACTATATCACGAAGCCCTTCTCGCCGCGGGAGCTTGTGGCGCGCGTGCGGGCGCATTTGAGTCGCTATGAGCGTCTGGTCTCCGCGAAACAGGGCGATGTCCTCGTGATCCGGGGGCTGAAAATAGACCGGAGCGCGCACCGCGTCTTTGTGAACGGCGAGGAGCGGACGCTCACGGCAAAGGAATTCGATCTTCTGAACTTCCTCGCCTCGAACCCGAACCGCGTGTTTAAGCGGGACGAATTGTTTCGTGAAATCTGGGGCGAAGAGAGTATCGGTGAAATTGCGACGATTACAGTGCACATCAAAAAGATACGGGAAAAGATAGAGGTGGACAGCGCAAAGCCGCAGTACATTGAGACCATCTGGGGTGTCGGCTATCGCTTTCGCGTATGACAAGGAGGAAGAGGAGCTATGGCAACGGAGACAACGATACTGGTTGTGGATGATGAGAAGGAGATTGCGGATCTGGTCGAAATCTACCTGGTCAGCGACGGCTATCAGGTGGTCAAGGCAAACGATGCCGAGGAGGGGCTCCGGCTCTTAAACGAGTACGAGGTACAGCTTGTGCTGCTGGACATCATGATGCCGGGCATGGACGGTCTCGAGATGTGCGCAAAAATCCGGGAGACCAGAAATATTCCGATTATCATGCTCTCGGCAAAGAGCGCGGATATCGACAAAATCAAGGGCCTCGGCACCGGTGCCGACGACTATGTCACGAAGCCCTTTAATCCGCTTGAGCTCACGGCGCGCGTCAAGAGCCAGCTGCGCCGCTACACGCAGTTCAATCCGCGGAGCAGCGAAGAAGAGGTAAGTCCGAAGAAAAAGGGCGAGATTTCGGTGCGCGGGCTCATCATCAACCGCGACAATCACAAGGTCTCGGTCGACGGCAAGGAGATTCGCCTGACGCCGATTGAATTTGACATTCTCTATCTGCTCGCAAGCAACACGGGGCGCGTTTTCTCGACCGATGAGATTTTCCAGAATGTCTGGAACGAACGTGTCTACGAGGCGACCAACACGGTCATGGTGCACATTCGGCGCCTCCGCGGCAAGTTAAAAGAAGACAGCCGCGAGGACAAGATTATCACGACAGTCTGGGGTGTCGGTTATAAGATTGAGAAATAAGTGCCTGTATCACGACAAGTGTGAAACTGGTTTTGTCGAAATGACAGAGGAGGTCATGCGCATGAAGAAGAGCAGACGGACAGGAGTGGCGGCGGAAAAAGGCTTTTGGAAACGATTTTTTGTTTCGCTGTCCCTAAGTCTTTTGGCGACGGCTATAATTGTTTCGGTGACGTCAGCGGGGGATACAGCGCGCAGCGGGACGAAAAACAGGTTGCTCTGAAAAAGCGGTACGGATACAGGAAAGAGGCCAGAGTCTTAGGAGGTAGAGTGCAGCGTGAAACAGAAAAAGACAAATGCAGGGGAGAGCTTTCAGCGGAAGGTTTTCTCCTCTCTGCTTTATAGCCTTTTGCTCACTTTGACGGTCGAATATTTTGCGGCAAGGAATCTGCTCGCCGTCGCCGACTACGAGGTGCAAAGCGGTTCCCATGCGGCACTGTTTCAGCCGATTGCGGATTTCCGTCTGTTGACTTTGCTTTTGCTCCTTGGCGGCGGCATTCTCTTTTTCTGCCTGGTCTTTTGCATTCTGCAGCGAAAGTCCTTTGCCTATATCGGCGCGCTCTCAGCGGCCATGCGGAACATGGCGGAGGGCGATTTGCGGGCTGCGGTGCACATCGAGGGAGATGATGAGTTCTCGGAGATGGGCGCAAATCTGAACCGGCTCGGCGAAGAGCTGCAATCTCTCATGGAGCGGGAGCGGGAGGCGGAAAAGAGTAAGTCGGAGCTGGTCACAAACATCGCACACGATCTCCGGACGCCGCTCACCTCAATCGTCGGCTATCTCGATATTCTTCGGACCAAGTGGGACGGTCTGGATGCGGAGACTGCCGTGCACTACACGGAGATTGCCTATGAGAAGTCAAAAAAGCTCGAGAAACTGATTAACGAGCTCTTCGGTTTTACGAAACTCTCGGGCGGCGAGCTGGTCATGCATGTGAGAACTCTGGATCTCGTGCAGCTTCTCGCCCAGCTCCTCGAAGAGTTTTATCCGAGTTTTTCGAAGGCGGGACTTCACTATGAGCTGATTGCGGACCGGGAGAGCCTTTTGCTGGAGGGCGACCCGGAACTCCTGGCGCGGGTCTTTGAAAATCTGATCGGAAACGCAATCAAGTACGGCGCCGAGGGCAAGCAGCTTCGCGTCTTTTTGAATACGGCGGAACAGTTTGTGACCGTGCGGGTCGTAAACTACGGCAAGGTGATTCCGGCGGAGGAGCTGCCCCATGTGTTTGACCGCTTTTACCGCGTCGAACAGTCCAGAAATACCAAGACGGGCGGCACGGGGCTCGGGCTCACGATTGCCAAAAACATTGTGGAGATGCACCGCGGCGAGATTTCCGTGACGAGCGATCTCACCGGCACGGCCTTTATCGTGCGGCTGCCGCGAACACTGGATTTCACAAGGGAAAATTTTGCCAATGCGTACCATTGAAGTGCAATACGGTTATGAGAACCGTGTAAAGGGCGGCCGGAACATGCCGGTCACCTTGACCATAGACAACCGGGACGGGTCTGCGATGGAGGGCAGTGTCGAGTTTTTGTTCCGCCAGGCAGACGGCGAACGCTATGCCTATGCGTATCCGTTGCAGCTCTCGGCAGGCGAAAATAAGCAGAGCTCTTACGTTGTGCCGCTCAGCGCGGGAGCGGACGCGTTCTGGGTGCGCCTTAAGAATGAGGCCGGAGAGATCACCGAGGTACAGCAAGTGGACCTCACGCAGAACAGCGGAGAACCCGAACTCTTTGTCGGCATTCTCTCGGACACGCCGGAACTGCTCTCTTACCTGAACGGCGTCTCGGTGAATTACGGGCAGATGAAGACGCGAACCTTCACACTCTCGGAGAACAATTTTCCGGAGGACAGGCGGCAGCTTGACTCGTTCGATCTCATTGTCATCAGCAACTATCAGGTCTCGAAACTCGGTGTGCAGCAGGTGCGGGCGCTGATGCAGTGGATGCGAAACGGCGGCGTACTGCTTTTCGGAACCGGCGAGCGCGTCAACGATACCCTCGGGATATTCGCGCCGGAGTTTCTCGACGATATGTACAATCAGCCGGAGAAGCGCGATTTGCCGCTTGCCGCAACCGACGGTTTGACGGTACAGACGCCGGGCACGGAAAATGAGGCCGAGGCACCGGTCTCGCTGCCCTATGTGCACATCAATCTGCACGGCGGCAGTGTGATCTTCTCGGCCGGTGACAATCCGCTGATCACGGCTGCAAATAAGGGAAGCGGCACGCTTGCCGTCGCTTCGATCGATCTGACGGCACTCCGCGACTATGCATCCGCGCATACGCTCTACACCGATCAGTTGCTCACGCGTGTGCTGGGCAGCGCGAGGCTGGAGCGTCTTGCCTCGGAGTCCTATGTCACGCGCTACGGCGACGACTGGTCGGCCGAGACACTGGTGGATAACGGCAGTGCGCCTCTTTTGCCGAATCTTCTCGGTTACGGTGCCGTCCTCTTTCTCTATCTCCTGCTGATGGGGCCTGCGCTCTACTATGCGCTGCGCCATCGGAAGGCAGAGAGACTGTATCGCCGGGCAGCGGTCTTTGTGAGCCTCTTCTTTGCGGCACTGCTCTGGCTGATGACAGGCAGAACGCGGTTTCGCACCACCTTTTACAGCTATGCGAGCATCCAGGAGGCCGGCTCGGACACGCTGTCGGAGACGGTCTATCTGAACTTAAGAAATCCGCGGCATAAGAGTTATCATCTCGCGCTCGAACCGGGGAGCGAGATTGTGCCGCTCGCGTCCGCGCAAAAGGCAGTCGGCAAGACCGCGCTGACGGGGCGGGAGGAAGCGGAACTCACCATCACCGAGCGCGGCGATGCGCGGGAAGTGTCGGTCAAAAATCCGCCGGCCTTCAGCGAAAAATTATTCCGGCTCGAGAAGAGTGTCCCGAATGAGGAGGCGCTCGGCTTTCAGGGAGAGCTGTCCCTCTTTGGCGACAAGGTCAGCGGCACGGTCACAAACCGCTATCCCTATGCCGTGAGCGATGCCTTTTTGCTGTTTTACGGAAAGGTGGTCGCGCTCGGTCACATGGATACAAACGAGACCGTGGATGTCTCGGAGCGAACGGTATATAACATTCCGATTAACAACAAGCAGACGATCGCGGCCTTTTTAACCGGCGTCTATGACGGCGGCAAGACAGAGGCAGAGCGCCTTCGCGCGATGGAGCGGGCGGGATTTCTCTCGTTTTACCTCTCAGAGACAGCGGGCAACTATACGCCGGACGCGCGCGTCGTCGCTTTCTCGACGGAGGAAAATGCCGGAAAGGCGGTTGAGACGAAAGGACTCCGGCACTTTGGCATGAATCTGCTGACGACGGTTCTGACTGTCGAGGCAAGAGAGGGTGATCTCATCAGTCGCTCGGCGCTGATGCGTTCGCCGGAAGTGCTGAGCGGCGATTACATTGCCTCGACCAATTCGTTCTACCGGGGCGATCCCGTTGTGCTGAGCTATAAACTCGGCAAAAATTTCCGCACGGAGGAGCTGTTAATCGAGGCGCCGGATGCGATGTTTGAGAGCAACGACCGGGGCGTCGGCACGGCGGAGTTCCGCGGTGTGATTTCTTTTTACAATTACCGGACCGGCAATTTTGATGACATTGCATCGGGCAAGACACACTTCACGGCAGAGGAGCTTGCGCCGTATTTTGCGCTCGACCATACTCTCACGGTGCGCTACGCCGAGGAGAAGAGCGAGAATTCGGAGCGGCTCGACATTGCGCTGCCCTGGCTCACGGTCATAGGGGAGGACACATAATGCTCGTATTTTCTGATGTCCGGAAGTCGTACCGGAATCTGGAAGTGCTGAAAGGGCTCACACTCTCGGTGCCGCGGGGCTCTCTCTTCGGGCTCATGGGGCAGAACGGCGCCGGTAAGACGACGCTGCTCCGCATTGCGGCAGGGCTTCTCGCACCGGATTCGGGTGAACTCCTGGTGGGCGGTATCGACGTGCGCCGCGACCCGGCGCGCGCAAAGCGGCTCATCGGCTTTGTGCCGGACGGCTTCGGCGCCTATGACAATATGTCGGTTGTCGAGTACATGAGTTTTTTTGCGAGCTGTTTCGGCCTGTACGGCCGGAGCGCGCGGCTTAGGACAGAAGATCTCCTGCAGCGCGTCGGCCTCTCGGCGCGGCAGGACAGTCTGGTCACCGAGCTCTCGAAGGGCATGCAGCAGCGACTCTCGCTGGCACGCGCGCTGATTCACGACCCGGAACTCCTGGTACTCGACGAGCCGACCAACGGTCTGGATCCGGGCAGCCGCTTTTCGCTCCGCGAACTGCTGGGCGAGCTCTCGGAGAGCGGAAAGACCATTCTTTTAAGCTCCCATGTGCTCTCGGAGCTCTCGGAAATCTGTACCGACATTGCGGTACTCGACAAGGGACGGGTGCGCGCGACCGGCGAGGTGCAGGAAATTCTGCGGCAGATTGCGAACTCCAACCCGCTGCGGGTCGCTGTGTTGAACGGCGAGAAGACAGCGCTCCGGATGTTCCGCACAAATCCCTGCGTCCGCGCCGTAATGCAGGAGGGGAAGCAGTTTCATCTGGAATTTATCGGGAGTCCGGAGGATGAGGCCTCGCTCTTACAGCAGCTCATCGACGCCGAAGTTCCGGTCAAGAGCTTTGTGCGTGAGCCGGGCACCCTGGAATCCTTTTTCCTGAACATGACAGTCGGCCGAGAAGAGAGGATTATCGTACATGATGAAGATGAATCCGATATGTGAGAGAGCCGCCCGCGCGGCTGCCAGGACCCCGCGCTTCAGCGCCGCGCTGTTCGGCGGCAACGCGCTGCTCGCCGCGCTGGCGCTCTTTATGCTGGGACTGGTGTTTCAGCGCGCCGGTGAGACCGGCGAACTGCGCTATGTGGAAATGCTCCGCATCTTCCACACGCTGGTCTGGGCGGAACTCATCCTGGCCGCGCTCCTAGTGCCGGCGCGGGCGGCCGGTGCCGTGAGCGGCGAGAGAGAGCAGCGGACGCTGGATCTTTTGCTCGGGACTGCCCTGTCGCCGCGGCGCATCATCCTCGGAAACCTGTTGCAGAATCTCGTGAGCGCCGGCATTTTTGCGCTCTCGGGCCTGCCGGTGCTGCTCACGGCGCTGCTGTTCGGCGGTGTTTCCCTCGCGGATGTGGCACTGCTCTTTCTCGGTATCTTATTCTCGGCGGCGCTCTCGGGAAGTCTCGGACTCTTCTTCTCGGCGACAAACCGCACGACCGCGGTCGCGATTGTCGAGACCTATGCGGCGGAAGCATTGCTCTTTCTGGCGCCCTTCGGCATTCTCCTGCTCACGAAGAGCTTCGGCAGCGCGGGAACCGCGGTTTCCTGGCTGATTCTCTTTTCTCCGATCAGCCTGATGGAGAATCTTCTGTTTCACGCGACCGGGCTGCACGACTTTGCGGCGCTCGCCGAGAATCCGCTCTTACAGCAAGGCTTAATCCCGGCGGCGCTCCTCGAATGCCTTTTGATGGCATTGCTCTTTCTGGCCGCGGTGCGCGCCATCTCGCCGCGCCGCAGAAAACGTAAGTTTACAACGGAACAGAATTTGATAAAATGAATAGGTATTTGTAACCGAAAGCAAAGGCATAACAATACAGGAGGTGTGATATGGGTCTTATCAAAGCAGCAGTTTCCGCAATCGGCAGCGGTCTTGCGGATCAGTGGCTTGAGTTCCTCGAAGCGGACGAGATGGGCGAAGGCACCGTTTTTACCGGTGCGAAGGCGGTTCGCCCGGGCAAAGGCTCCAACACGAAGGGCAGTGCGGACTATGTGAGCAACGGAAGCCGCATTGTCGTCCAGAAGAATCAGTTCATGATGCTGGTGGACGGCGGAAAGATTGTCGACTACACGGCGGAAGAGGGCTACTATACCGTCAACAATTCGAGTGCCCCCTCGCTTTTCAACGGACAGTTCGGTGAGTCGCTCGGTGATGCGTTCAATCGTATCAAGTTCGGCGGTGTGCCGTCCGGCAAGCAGCAGGTGTTCTTCATCAACCTCCAGGAGATCAAGGGAAATCGTTTCGGCACACCGACGCCGATGAACTACTTTGATACCTTCTACAACGCAGAGCTCTTTCTCCGCGCACACGGTCACTACTCGATTCGCATCACGAATCCGCTGCAGTTCTATGCGGAGGTCATTCCGCGCGACGCGACGCATCTGCAGTTCTCCGAGGTTGCGGAGCAGTATCTCGCGGAGTTCCTGCAGGCTTTCCAGATTTCGGTCAACAAGCTCTCCGCGGAGGGCGAGCGCATCTCCTTCATTCAGTCGAAGATCAAGGACAGACTGAACGCCGAGGTCGATGCCGAGCTCGATGAGAAATGGGGTCCCCGCGGTTTCGAGCTGGTCGAGATCGGTGTCGACGGTCTCTCCTATGACGATCAGTCGCAGGAGCTCATCAACATGCGGAACCAGGGTGCCATGCTCTCCGACGCGACGATTCGCGAGGGCTTTGTGCAGGGGCAGATCGCACAGGGCATTCGCTCCGCGGGCGAGAATCCGAACGGCGGCGCTGTCGGCATGATGGGTGTCGGCATGGGCATGAACGCCGGCATGGGCTTCATGGGGCAGGCGAGCAATACCAACTACCAGCAGATGCAGATGCAGCAGCAGGCGCAGCAACAGGCGCAGGCTCAGGCTGCCGCACAGGCACAGCAGATGCAGGCGGCTTCGCAGGTTGCGGCCGGCGGCTGGAAGTGCCCGAGTTGCGGCGCGGACAACACCGGCAAGTTCTGCACCGAGTGCGGCGCGAAGCGCCCGGAGAGCAGCGCCTGGAAGTGCCCGAACTGCGGCGCGGAGAACAGCGGTAAGTTCTGCACGGAATGCGGCAATCCGCGCCCGTAAGGACTGAGGCAGATCATGGCAGGAAGCATATCCTATAAGTGCCCGAACTGCGGGGGCGAGCTCGTCTACGCCCCCGAAAAGGGCGGCTTTCATTGTCCGTATTGCAGCTCGGATTTTACGGAAGAGAAGATTAAGGCGCTCTATGAACAGCGGGAGGCGACAGAGGCCGCAAAGGGGCAGGCAGCCGAGGAAAAGGCTGCCGCGCGCGATGAGCTGGTTCAGTACAACTGCCCGAACTGCGGCGCTGTGATTGTGACAGAAGAGAGCACGGCGGCGACATTTTGCTATTACTGCCACAATCCGGTGGTTTTGGTCGGACGTCTCTCCGGTGCGGAGCAGCCGCAGTATGTGCTGCCCTTTGCGATTGACCGGAAGAAAGCGCTTGACATTTTCGGTGCCTGGATCAAGAAGAAAAAATTTGTGCCGCGCGCCTTCTACGATGAGAAGCAGATTGAGAAATTTACGGGGGTCTACTTCCCCTATCTGCTGTATAGCTGTGAGGCGCATTCGAACCTCCAAGGCGTCGGCACGCGCGTGGAACATCACGAGCGCGGCGATATCGAGGAAATTGTGACCAGCAAGTATCAGATTGAGCGGCACGGCGATTTGCCGGTGAAGATGGTCGCGCGAAATGCCCTGAAAAAGGCAAACCGCGTGCTGGCCGAGAGCGTGCAGCCGTTTGCGACCGAGAACCTGAAGCCGTTTTCGCCGAGCTATCTCTCCGGTTTCGTCGCGGAGCGGCGGGACATGGAGAGCGACGCGATTCAGGCAGAGACCCGCGAGGAGGTGTCGCGCTACGCGCTTGCGAGCCTCAGGAATTCGGTCTCGATGTACCAGGGACTTCCGGTCGACGCCGGGAATGTAAGCCTTGACCACGAGAAGCTCGAGTACGCGCTGATGCCGGTCTGGACCATGACCTATCGCGAGCCCGGTTCCTCCAAACTCTACTATTTTTCGCTGAACGGGCAGAGCGGCAAGGTGGTCGGCGAGCTGCCGGTGGACAACGGTAAGTTGTTCCGCTATTTTCTGACAATTTTCATACCGCTGTTTATCGCGCTGCTCGCGCTGATGTACTTCATTTCGTGAGGAGGCGGCATGAGAGAAAAAACCATACGACATATTCCGGTCGGCGTCCTGTTCGCCTGGCTGTTCCTGTTTTTTGCGCTTCTTGCCCCGGCAAGGGCCGATGCGGCCGAGACGCGCGTCTTTGATCAGGCAAATCTCTTCACCGCAACGGAAAAGCAGGAGCTCGAGCGGCAGATTGCGACGGAACGGGAAAAAATGAAGCTGGATCTCGTGGTTGTGACCACGAATCAGGCGGAGGGCAAGAGCGCCGAGGCCTATGCGGACGATTTTTACGATCAGGGCGGCTACGGCTACGGCGCAAAGAAATCCGGTGTTCTGTATCTCATCGATATGGACAACCGCCGCATTCATGTCAGCACGGCGGGCGGCGGCATTCAGCTCCTCTCGGACAGTGAAATCGAGAAGTTACTGGATCTCGGCACGCCGGGCGTCAAGTCGGGTAACTATGCGGAGAGCGCCTCCCGGGTGCTAAACGGCATTCAGGATTCGTATCGCAGAGCGCAGCGGAAGGGCTGGGCGTATGACGCCGAGAGCGGTGTCTGGACCAAAAAGAAACACCTGTCGCCGCTCGCGGCGCTCGGGTCTCTGGCGGCCTCTCTGGTCGCGGCGCTCGGCGCGGTAACCGGTGTCAAGCGGAACTATAAGATGCAGGACGGAGAAGCGCGCCGCGCCTCGACCGTCGCGGGCATCATTGCGGCAAGCGGCGCTGCCTTCGATTTCGGCGAACTCAGCGACCGGTTGCTTGACCGAAACCGTGTTGAGCGGCGCATACGCCGCAGCAGCGGCGGTTCCGGCGGCGGGCGCAGCAGCGGACCGCACGGCAGCAGCTCGACACACACGAGTTCGGGCGGTAGCTCGCACGGCGGCGGCGGCAGAAGTTTTTAAACGGATATACGCGTATCTTTGGAAAGTAAGGAGACAGAAGAATGGGTGAATTGCTTTATAACAGCACGCGGGGCGGCGAGACCGGCTGCACAGCGTCACAGGCAGTGCTGAAAGGACTCGCAAAGGACGGCGGACTCTTTATGCCCGACCGGATCCCGGCGTTTGATTTTGCGCTCTCGGCGTTAAAGGATGCCTCGTATCAGGAGGTTGCCTATCGCGTGATGCGTCTTCTGCTCACCGACTATACCGAGGAGGAACTCCGCGCCTGCATCGAGGGCGCTTACGATGAGAAGTTCGACACGCCGGAAATTGCGCCGCTGACCTACGCGGACGATGCCTACTACCTCGAGCTTTTCCACGGAAAGACCATTGCGTTCAAGGATATGGCGCTCTCGATTCTGCCCTATCTCATGACCACGGCGGCGAAGAAGAACGGCGTCACGAACAAGATTGAGATTCTGACCGCGACCAGCGGCGACACCGGCAAGGCCGCGATGGCGGGCTTTGCGGATGTCCCGGGCACCGGCATTGTGGTCTTTTATCCGAAGGGCGGTGTGAGCCGCTTCCAGGAACTCCAGATGCTCACGCAGAAGGGCGATAACACGGCAGTTGTGAGCATCGAGGGTAACTTTGACGATGCGCAGACCGCGGTCAAGCAGATTTTCGGCGACCGCGCGTTTGAGGCGGAGCTCGCGGAAAGACAGGTACAGCTCTCCAGCGCAAACTCGATTAACATCGGCCGCCTGGTGCCGCAGATTGTTTACTATGTCCACGCGTATCTCGAGCTCCTGAAGGAGGAAAAGATTTCCGAAGGCGAGAAGATTAATGTCTGCGTGCCGACCGGCAACTTCGGCAATATCCTCGCGGCTTACTTTGCAAAGCGCATGGGTCTGCCGATTGACAAGCTGATCTGCGCGTCGAACGACAACAAGGTGCTCTTTGACTTTTTTGAGACCGGCGTCTACGACAAAAACCGCGACTTTATTCTGACGACTTCGCCCTCGATGGACATTCTGGTTTCGAGCAATCTGGAGCGTCTTCTCTACTTAAGCGCGGGCTGCGATGCGGCAAAGCCCCGGGAACTCATGGAAGCACTCAAGACGAGCGGAAAATATGCGGTGACCGAGGAAATGCGACAGGCGACCCGCGATTTTGTGGGCGGCTATGCGACACAGGAAGAAGTCGCGGCACGCATTCGTTCGCTCTATGAAAAGACCGGCTATGTGATCGACACGCACACGGCGGTGGCCTCCAAGGTCTACGAGGACTACCGGAATGAGAGCGGCGACAAGACGCCGACCGTCATTGCGAGCACGGCAAGCCCGTTTAAGTTCTCCCGGGCTGTCATGGAAGCCATCGCGGGCGATGTGAGCAAGCTCGATGACTTTGCGGTACTCGAACTGCTCCGCGACAAGGCGGGGGTTCCGTTCCCGCCGGCGGTCGAAGAAATACAGCATGCGGAGATCCGGCACAATCGGAGCTGCAAGCCGGCTGACATGGAATCAATGGTTCGGTCTATCTTATTCGAGTAAGTGATAACGATCCATTCATAAAATGAATTGCGAAAAGGGCACCGTTGAATTGACAACGGTGCCCTTTTTCTTTACAATGTTGAAAACCACTTACCTAGTAATTAGGTATGTAGTTAGGGTTTAAAGGTTTTGCCCACGGAAATGAGGATAGCATGAGCGGAGAGAACAGAGAACAACACAGTCACGAGGCAGCGCAGGAACATGCGCACAGCCACGAGCACACGCATACACACGAGCACACGCATACACACGAGCACACGCATGCGCACGAGCACACGCATGCGCACGGCCATGTGCACGATGACGAGGGGCCCGCGCACATCCACAGCCACAGAAACATCATAGGCTTTGACAAGCACGGTGTGCCGACGGTGGTTGTGAAGGCGGACCATCAGGATGAGCAGGATGAGAACGAGTTTATCCACGACTACATGAACGCGGTCGCCGAGTACAAGAAAACCTTCCCGTCGAAGCAGGATGTCATCGACAACACGCCGGATCCGGCGGTTCGCGAAATGTTGCTCCGCGCGGAACAGCTTGGCATCGACACGACTTTTGACCGCTTTGACAAGCAGAAGCCGCAGTGTAGCTTCGGTCTTGCCGGCATCTGCTGCAAAATCTGCAACATGGGGCCATGTAAGATTACGCCGAAGAGCCCGAAGGGCATCTGCGGCGCGGATGCGGACCTGATTGTTGCGAGAAATCTGCTCCGCTCTGCGGCGGCCGGTGCGGCGCAACACGGCATGCACGGCAGAGAGGTCATTCTGTCGCTCAAGTGGGCGGCGGAAGGCAAGCTCGATATTCCGATTCTCGGTCAGCAGAAGATTCGCGACACGGCGAAGGCCTTCGGCATCAAGACCGAGAGAAGAAGCATTAAGCGCATTGCCTCCGAACTCGCGGACAAGCTGCTCGCGGATATGTCCAGAACCGTTCCGGACGACTACGAGGTCATCAAGGCCTGTGCCCCGGCAGAGCGCCAAAAGGTCTGGAAGGATTTGGACATCATTCCGATCAGCGCCTACCACGAGGTCTTTGAGGCCTATCATAAGAGCGGTGTCGGCACGGACGGCGACTGGAGAAGCATTATGCAGCAGTTCCTTCGCTGCGGTCTTGCCTTTACCTTCTCGGGCGTTGTCTCGACCGCGATTGCGACCGACAGCCTCTTCGGTGTCGGCGACCGCGTGACCTCGAAGGTCAATATCGGCGCGCTCAAAAAGGGCTATGTGAACATCGCGGTGCACGGTCATCTGCCCACGCTGGTCAGTCAGATTGTCAAGGTCGGCCAGGAGGAAGAATTCATTGAGCTCGCAAAGAAGGCAGGCGCAAAGGGCATACGCTTCTACGGCATTTGCTGCTCCGGTCTCTCTGCAATGTACCGCTACGCCGGTGTGATTCCGCTCAGCAATGCGGTCTCCGCGGAACTGGTGCTCGGAACCGGCGCGCTGGATCTCTGGATTGCGGACGTGCAGGACGTGTTCCCGTCCATCATGGAGGTTGCAAAGTGCTTCCAAACGACCGTTATCACGACTTCCGAGTCGGCGCGTCTGCCCGGTGCGGAGCGCTTTGAGTACGATCATCATCATTCGAACATCGGTGAGACTAGGGAGCTCGCGGAGCGCATTGTGAAGCGCGCCATCGAGAGCTTTGAAAACAGAAAGGGTGTTCCGGTCTACATTCCGCCTTACGAGGTGGATGCCGAGGTCGGCTTCTCGGTCGAGTATGTCCACAAGCGTTTCGGTAGCATGGCACCGCTCGCGGAGGCCGTGAAGTCGGGTAAAATTCTCGGCATTGTGAACATGGTCGGCTGCAACAACCCGAAGGTGCTCTACGAGAAGACCGCGCTGGATGTCGCGGACATTCTCCTGAAGAATAACATTCTGATTCTGACGAACGGTTGTGCCTCCTTCCCGCTCATGAAGATGGGCTACTGCAATATGAAGGACGGACTGCCGAAGGCAGGCGAGTCGCTCCGGAAATTCCTCTCGCCCGACCTCCCGCCGGTCTGGCATGTCGGTGAGTGCATTGACAATACCCGTTCCTCCGGTATTTTTGCGGGTATCGCAAACGAGCTCGGTAAGACCCTGCCGGAGATGCCGTTTGCCTTCACCTCGCCGGAGTGGAGTAACGAGAAGGGCATTGACGCTTCGCTCGGCTTCCGCCTGATGGGGATCAACTCCTATCACTGTGTCGAAGCGCAGATTCACGGCTCGAAGAATGTGATTGAGTTCCTGAAAGAGGGAACCCGCGAGACGCTCGGTTCCGTCATGGTGGTCGACACCGATCCGAAGGCACTCGCGGAGAAGCTGGTCGAGGACATCAAGGCAAAGCGCCGCGCGCTCGGCTGGGTCGTTCCGGGCGATAAGCGGAAGGCAGCTGCGCCGTAAGCGAAAGGCGCAAGGAAAAACGAGTCGCAAACAAAAAAAAAGAGGTCGCGCATCTGCGCGGCCTCTTTCGCTTCTGATGGAATGGAAAAACAAGTGGAACGGTGAGCGGAAGCTCAGACACGCGGCTCAATCAGACCGTAGCTGCCGTCGCGGCGCTTGTAGACAACCTCCACATTGCCGCTGTCTCCGTTCAGGAAGACAAAAAAGGCGTGGCCGAGCAGTTCCATCTGGAGGCAGGCCTCCTCGGGCGTCATCGGGTGAAGCTCAAACTTCTTGTTCTTCACGATGCGAAGATCGGCCTCGGCCTCATCCTCCGTCTCGTCGAGGAAGAGATCGGAGAAGGCGAGTGCGGACTGTTTTTTGTCCGCGAGCTTCGTCTTGTATTTCTTAATCTGGCGCTCAATGGTCTCTTCCGCGAGATCAATCGAGGCAAAGAAGTCATCGGTTGCCTCTTCGGCGCGGATAAAACCGTTGCGGGTCGGAATCGTGACCTCGATAATCTCGGCATCCTTCCGGCGGCTCAGAACAACGCGCGCCTCGGTATCGGGAGCAAAATACTTCTCGAGTTTCCCGAGCTTTTTGTTCACCTGATTCTTCAGTCTGTCGCCCAAATCCACGTTTCTTCCGCTAATGGTGATACGCATACTGTTCTGCTCCTTTCAAGTTTGATGCGAATGCACAGCTTATTTTCCGACACTTTGACGGAAAATGCTGCGATGTTGCTGATTTCAGTATAGCATAAATCATGAAAAAGAGAAGTAAAAAGCTACAAAAATAACGCAGAGTCGCTCCATTGCGCAATAGAAACAGAGGTGATAGAATAGAACGGATATACGGGATTTTACAGGACGGAAAAGACGAACAAAACTTTATTTCTGCGAACAGCGGGAGAGAGCGGGAACATGAATTTAATTGAGAGTATTTTTGGAACACACAGCCAGCGCGAACTGAAGATGATTAAGCCGCAAGTCGACAAGATTTTATCGCTCCGCGACACGATGGTCGCGATGAGCGATGAAGAACTGAAGGCACAGACCGGAAAGTTCAAAGATCGCCTCGCGGCGGGCGAGACCCTCGACGATATTCTGCCGGAAGCGTTTGCGACCGTGCGCGAGGGTGCGCGCCGCGCGACCGGCGTGAAGCGCGCGGACGGAACGTATGAGGGCGGCATGGAGCACTATCCGGTACAGCTGACCGGCGGTATTGTGTTGCACCAGGGCCGCATTGCCGAGATGAAGACCGGTGAAGGTAAGACTCTGGTCTCGACCGCACCGGCGTACCTGAACGCACTTGCGGGCAAGGGCGTGTTGATTGTCACGGTCAACGACTACCTCGCTTCGCGTGACGCGGAGTGGATGGGACGCATCCACCGCTTCCTCGGCCTCACGGTCGGGGTCGTCACCAACGCGATGAATTCCGAGCAGAGACAGAAAGCCTATGCCTGCGACATCACCTATGTGACGAACAACGAGCTCGGCTTTGACTATCTGCGCGACAACATGGCCATCTACAAGAACCAGCAGGTGCTCCGGAACCTCGACTACTGCATCATCGACGAGGTGGACTCTGTTTTAATCGATGAGGCGAGAACGCCGCTTATCATCTCCGGCCAGTCCGGTAAGTCGACGCAGATTTACGATGCCTGCACGACGCTCGCCAATATGCTGGAGCGCGGTGAGGCTTCGGGCGAGTTCACGAAGATGAACGCGATTATGGGCGAGGAAATCACCGAGACCGGCGACTATGTGGTCGATGAGAAGGACAAGGTTGTGAACCTGACCGAGGACGGCGTCGCGAAAGTCGAGAAGTTCTTCGGCCTCGAGAACTTCTCGGATCCGGAAAACCTTGAGATTCAGCACTGCGTTATTCTGGCGCTCCGCGCGAAGGAGCTCATGCACCGCGACAAGGACTATGTCGTGAAAGACGGCGAGGTTCTGATTGTCGACGAGTTCACGGGTCGTATCATGCCGGGCAGACGTTTCTCCGACGGCCTGCACCAGGCGATTGAGGCGAAGGAGCATGTGGATGTGCGCCAGGAGTCGAAGACCCTTGCGACCATCACCTTCCAGAACTTCTTTAATAAGTTCAAGAAGAAGGCCGGCATGACCGGTACCGCATTGACCGAGGAGAAGGAGTTCCGCAACACCTACGGCATGGACGTCATCGAGATTCCGACCAACACGCCGGTTGCGAGAAAGGATGAGTCGGACGCTGTCTTTAAGACCAAGAAAGAGAAGTTTGACGCGGTCGTCGAGGACATCCGCGAGCACCATGCGACGGGACAGCCCTTGCTGGTCGGTACCATTACAATCGAGACCTCGGAGATGCTCTCGAAGCTCTTAAAGAGAGAGGGGATTCGGCACGAAGTCCTGAATGCGAAGTACCACGAGAAAGAGGCGGCAATCATCGCCCAGGCAGGTAAGAAGGGCGCGGTCACGATTGCGACGAACATGGCAGGTCGCGGTACCGATATTCTGCTCGGCGGCAGCCTCGAGGCAATCCGGAAGGATTTGATTGACGAGCTCCCGAAGGAAGAGAGAGAGAAGTACGACCCCGAGAGCGAGAACTATGATGCCGATGCGTTCGCGGTGATGGATGAGCGCGCACGCGAGAAGTCGAAGGAGCTCCAGGCAGAGGTCAGAGGTCTCGGCGGTCTCCGCGTCATCGGCACCGAGCGCCACGAGGCACGCCGCATTGACAACCAGCTGCGCGGTCGTTCCGGCCGTCAGGGCGACCCGGGTTCGTCCTGCTTCTACATCTCCCTCGAGGACGATTTGATGCGTCTCTTCGGCTCCGAGCACCTGATCGGTATGTTTAATGCTCTCGGCGTGCCGGAGGGCGAGCGCATTGAGCACAAGATGCTCACGAATGCAATCGAGAAGGCGCAGATGAAGATCGAGACCAACAACTACGGCATCCGCGAGCAGCTCTTAAAGTACGACGAGGTCAACAACGATCAGCGCGAAGTGATTTACGCAGAGCGCGAGAAGGTGCTGACCGGCGAGAACATGCGGGAGACCATTCTCAGCATGGTCTCTCATGTGGTCGAGAGAGCCGTGAACCGCGCAATCGGCGAGGACACGCCCGCGAAGGACTGGGACTACCAGGAGCTGAACCATCTGCTGCTCTCGATTATCCCGCTGCAGCCTGTCGTGTATACCGAGGACAAGGTCGGTATGACGAAGAAGGAACTGCTCGACGAATTGCAGAAGCAGGCGCTTGCATTCTACGAGAAGAAGGAGCAGGAGTTCCCGAGACCCGAGGATGCGCGCGAGGTGGAGCGCGTCGTGCTGCTCCGCGCAATCGACGCGAAGTGGATGAACCACATCGATGACATGGAGCAGCTTCGCCAGGGCATCGGTCTCCAGGCTTACGGCCAGAGAGATCCGCTGGTCGAATACAAGATGGAAGCTTATAACATGTTCGAGGAGATGATTGCCGGCATTGAGGACGACACGGTCCGTCTGCTCTGCCATCTCCGCTTAGAGCGGCAGGATGAGTTAGAGCGCCGCCAGGCACCGGTCATCACCGGAACGAACAAGGACGAGGGCGGCCTCCGGAAGGCGCCGATTGTCAACGAGCAGAAGAAGATTATGCCGAACGATCCCTGCCCCTGCGGCAGCGGCAAGAAGTTCAAGCAGTGCTGCGGCCGGAAGCTCTTCCAGCAGAACGGAGAGCAGGGCCCCACACCGGTGCAGCTTTAATAACAGGAGGCAGCTTTGGTCGAATTAGATAATATGAAATACACCCTCTCCACCTATCAGAAGCCGCTTCAGGAGGTGGAGGGCTCCCTGGACCTTGAGAACAAGGAGAAACGCATCGCAGAGCTTGACCGCATGATGGAAGAGCCGAATTTCTGGGAGAACCCGGAGCAGTCGACTAAAATCGTGCGGGAAAACAAGAGCCTGAAGGACACCGTGGAGCGCTTTCACAAGCTTTCGAGCGCCTATCAGGATATTGCGGACATGATTGAGCTCGGCAACGAAGAGGGCGATGAAGAGCTGATTCCGGAGATTCGGGAGATGCTGGACGGCTTCATTCACGATTTGGAGGCACTGAAGGCGGAGACGCTGCTCACGGGCGAGTACGACGCGAACAATGCGATTCTCCGCCTGAATGCGGGCGCGGGCGGCACGGAGTCCTCGGACTGGTGCTCGATGCTCTACCGCATGTATACGCGCTGGGCCGAGAGTCACGGCTATTCGATCGAGGTGCTCGATTACCTCGACGGCGATGTCGCGGGCATCAAGTCCGTGACCATTCAGATTAACGGCGAGAATGCCTACGGAAGACTCCGGAGCGAACACGGCGTGCACCGCCTGGTGCGCATCTCGCCCTTCAACGCGGCGGGCAAGCGTCAGACTTCGTTCGTTTCCTGCGATATTATGCCGGAGCTCTCGAACGAGATTCATGTCGACATCAACCCCGACGATATTCGCGTCGACACCTACCGTTCGAGCGGCGCAGGCGGTCAGCACATCAATAAGACCTCCTCGGCCATCCGCATCACCCACCTGCCGACCGGTATTGTCGTGACTTGCCAGAACGAGCGCAGCCAGTTCCAGAACAAGGACAAGGCGATGCAGATGCTCGAGGCCAAGCTCTACATGCTCGAGCAGCAGCAGCAGGCGGAGAAGGCGGATGAGATTCGCGGTGTTGTGAAGGACAACGGCTGGGGTAGCCAGATTCGCTCTTATGTGTTACAACCCTATACGATGGTCAAGGATCACCGCACGGGCTTTTCGACAGGTAATGTGGACGCTGTACTCGACGGCGATCTCGACGACTTTATGACGGCTTATCTCACCTGGGTGAGCCTCGGCAAGCCGGACATGAAGGGCGCCGGCAGCGACGATTAATGCAACGAATCCCGGCGGATGCGCCGGGATTTTTTGATGGAAACAGCGGGATTTGCGTGCGATAACTTGCACTTCCCGCCGCCGCGTGTTAGAATGCGCCCTGTGAGAAACAGTTGTATCCGGAGGGCGCACAGATGGAAGAAGAGGGTAGATACTATGTGGTTCGCCGCAAGGCGGTGCCGGATGTTCTGCTCCGCGTCGTCGAGACCAAGCGGCTGCTCCGGGCGAACCGGGGCATGTCGGTCAGCGAGGCGACCGGACAGACCGGAATCAGCAGAAGCTCATTCTATAAGTACAAAGAGGACATCTTTCCGTTCGGCGATACGGTGAGCGGACAGAAAATCACGCTTTCCATTGAAATTCTGGATGAGCCGGGACTGCTCGCCGATCTTCTCGGAGCAGTGGCGCGCTTTCACGCGAATATCATCACGATACACCAGTCCATCCCGTTAAACGGTATGGCAACGGTCTCGCTCTCGCTCGAGGTGCGGCAGGAGACCGAAGATCTCACCGGTCTGGTGGAGCAGATGGAAGGAATGCGCGGTGTCCGCGAAGTCACGATTTTATCGAGGGAGTAAAAGAGAAATGATCAAAGCAGCAATTATGGGATACGGCACTGTCGGTGCGGGTGTTTACGAGGCGGTTGTGACCAATCAGAAGGTCATCGCCGCGGAGATCGGCGAGGCGCTCGAGGTGAAGCGCATTCTGGATCTTCGGAAGTTCCCGGGCGATCCGGCGGAGCAGCTGATTACCGACAAGTTTTCGGACATCGAAGAGGATGAGGAGATTTCTTTGGTTGTCGAGACCATGGGCGGCACGACGCCGGCCTACGAGTTTGTCAAGGCGGCTCTCTTAAAAGGCAAGCACGTCGTGACGAGCAATAAGGCTTTGGTCGCGGCACACGGCACAGAGCTCTTACAGATTGCACGCGATCGGAAGGTCAACTTCTTCTTTGAGGCGGCGGTCGGCGGCGGCATCCCGGTGATTCGGACCCTCGGCACGGGTTATCAGGGACAGGTGATCACCGAAATCACCGGCATTTTGAACGGCACGACCAACTATATCCTGACGCGGATGGACCGCGAGGGTGCGGAGTTCGGCGATGTGCTCGCGGATGCGCAGCGCCTCGGCTATGCGGAGCGGAATCCGGAGGCAGATATCGAGGGCCATGACACCTGCCGGAAGATTGCGATTCTCTCTTCGCTCGTGACGGGCAAAGAGGTGAATTTCGAGGATGTCTACACTGAGGGTATCTCGAAGATTGACAGCACGGACTTCCGCTATGCGCTGGAACTCAAGGCTTCGATCAAGCTGGTCGGCGCAGCGCAGTTTGCGGGCAATCAGGTCACGGTCAGCGTGTTCCCGCTGCTTGTGAGCGATGAGAATCCGCTCTACGCGGTACAGGGTGTCTACAACGGCATTGTGATCAAGGGCAATCTCCTCGGCACGACCATGCTCTACGGCAGCGGCGCGGGTAAGCTCCCGACCGCAAGTGCAGTGCTCGCCGACATGATGGAGGCGGCAAAGCACAAGAACGAGAATGTCCGTTTCGGCTGGACGGCGGAGAAGCAGGCAGTCACCTCGCACGAGAGCGAAAAGCACCGCTACTTTGTGCGTCTTTCGGGCGATGCGGCTTCGCTCGCGGCCGCAAAGGAGCAGTTTGAGGCGGAGCGCGTGATTCAGCTTCCGGACCTCGAGGAGGTCGCGATTGTCAGCGCGCCGATGACAGAGTTTACCTACCGTGAGAGGGCGGCCAAGGTGCCGAATATTCTCGCGATGATTCGCGCGGAGCTTTCGGAGCGATGAACGTCACGCGGGAGAGCCGCTCGGAGGAAGAGACCGAGCGCTTTGCGGCGGAACTCGCGCGGGAGGTCCCCGGGGGGACTGTCATACGGCTCGAGGGGGATCTCGGTGCCGGAAAGACTGCCTTTGCGCGCGGGTTTGCGCGCGGACTCGGCATAACGGAGCCGGTGACCAGCCCGACCTTCACGATTCTGCAGGGCTATGAGGGCGGCCGCCTGGCGCTCTGGCACTTTGACTTATATCGCCTCGAGGACGAGAGCGAGATGGATGAGCTCGGCTACGAGGACTGCTTTTACGGCGACGGCGTGAGCCTCGTCGAGTGGGCGTCCCGCATGCCGGACTTTTTACCGCGGGATGCGGCAAAAGTAGAGATTACTCGAGCGCCGGAGAAGGGGGATGATGTTCGCATCATCCGCGTCTCCGGCTTTCCGGCAAAGGAAGACAGGCATGAAAATTCTGGGAATTGAGAGCGCGGCGCTGACCGCTTCGGTTGCACTCGTGACCGATGGGATGCTGACCGCGGAATATACCGTGACCGATAAAAAGACGCATTCGCAGACCTTGCTGCCCATGCTGGACGAGCTGAAGCGCTCGCTCGGCCTGGAGCTCGGGACGCTCGATGCGATTGCGATTTCGGCGGGGCCGGGTTCGTTCACGGGACTTAGGATCGGCGCGGCGACGGCAAAGGGCCTCGGTCTGGTGCTGCAAAAACCGCTCGTCGCTGTCTCGACGCTCGAAGCGCTCGCCTATAATCTGGCGGGAAGTGAGCGCCTGCTCTGCCCGGTCATGGATGCACGGCGCAGTCAGGTGTACAACGGTTTGTATCGCCGGAAGGCGACAGAGGGCAGTGATTTTTCGCCCGGCGGTTTGCTCGAGACAGTCGCAGCGCCGCGCGCCGTTTCGGCAGAGGCGCTCGTCGAAGAGCTGAATGCGCGGGGAGAAGCGGTGATATTTGTCGGCGACGGCATCCCGGTGCTATCGCGCCTTGCGGCGACCCTCACCGTGCCGTATGCGGTCGCGGCGCCGAATAACAGCCGCGCGCGGGCCGCCTCGGTCGCAGCGCTCGGAGAGATTTATGCGGCGGCGGGGAAAACCGTTTCCCCGGAGGCCTTTGCGCCCGAATACCTGAGAAAGAGCCAGGCGGAGCGCGAGCGCGAGGAAGCGATACAATACGATTTGGAGCGGGAACTCGCGGCAGGCGTGAGTCCGAAAAAAGCGAGGGCAGAGCGTTGAGCGGCTTGCCCGAAGTGCGACGCGCGGTCGCGGCGGATCTGGAGGCAATGGCGGAAGCGGAGCGCCGTTGTTTTCCGGATCCTTGGTCTTTTCGGCTACTCTCGGATTTGTTAAGCTCTTCGTATGACAGTGTCTTTGTGCTGATCGCCGAGGACACACTGCTCGGCTATGTAAATGTGCGTGTGCTCGGCGATGAAGCGGAACTCATGCGCATTGCCGTTTTGCCAAAAGCGCGGGGACAACACCTCGGGCTGCTTCTGCTTCGCGCAGGCTTACGGGAAATGTGCGCGCGGGGCGCGGAGGCGGCTACGCTTGAGGTGAGAGCGGGAAACACAGCTGCGATTCAACTCTATGAGAAACACGGTTTTCTGCTTGCGGGCAGAAGAAAGAACTACTATGAAAAACCGGTAGAGGATGCGCTCATCTACTGGAATCGGACTTTATCTGTTTGGAAAGAAGAGGTTACGGATGCTTGATATTTGTCTCCTTGGGACAGGCGGCATGATGCCGCTGCCCTATCGCTGGCTCACGTCGATGATGGCGCGCTGTAACGGCTCTTCGCTGCTCATTGACTGCGGCGAGGGTACCCAGATTGCGCTCCGGGAGAAGGGCTGGAGTCCGCGCCCCATCGATGTAATCTGTTTTACGCACTACCATGCGGACCATATCAGCGGCCTGCCGGGTCTGCTCCTCACGATGGGAAATGCCGAGCGCACCGAGCCGCTCCTCATGATAGGCCCGAAGGGGCTGGAGCGCGTGGTGACAGCGCTCCGGAGCATTGCGCCGGAGCTTCCGTTTCCGATTGTCTTTTCGGAACTCACGGAGGCGAGAGAGCAGCGGACGGTGGGCCCCTATGTGATCGATGCTTACCGTGTGAATCACAATGTGCTCTGCTACGGCTACTGCATCAGCATTCCCCGCATCGGCCGCTTTGACGCGGCGCGGGCCAAAGAGCAAGGCATCCCGCTGAAATTCTGGAATCCGCTGCAGAAGGGACAGACCATCACGGACGGCGACAAGGTCTATACGCCGGATATGGTGCTCGGCGGCGCGCGCCGCGGCCTCAAGGTGAGCTACTGCACCGACACGCGCCCGGTTCCGGCCATTGCGGAATATGCAAACAATGCGGATCTCATGATTTGCGAGGGCATGTACGGGGAGGCCGACAAGCAACAGAAAGCGCGGGAGCATAAGCACATGACCATGCAGGAGGCGGCAAAACTCGCGGCGGAAGCGAAGCCGAAGGAACTCTGGCTCACGCATTACAGCCCGTCGCTCAATTATCCGGAAGAATATATGGCGGAAATCCGGAAAATTTTTCCGGCGGCAAAGGCGGCAAAGGACGGCTGGACCATGGAGCTCGTTTTCCCGGAGGAGGCATGACAGGGATGGAACAGACAGCAGCGGAACAAAAAGACATTCGCATACTCGCAATCGAGAGCTCCTGCGACGAGACGGCGGCGGCGGTCGTGGAAAACGGCAGAACCGTGCGGTCGAATGTGATTTACTCTCAGATTGCGACGCACACGCTCTACGGCGGCGTGGTCCCGGAGATTGCATCGCGTGCGCACATCGAAAAAATAAACCAGGTCGTAGCGCAGGCGCTTGAACAGGCAGAGATGACGCTTCGGGAGGTAGATGCCGTCGCGGTGACCTACGGTCCCGGACTCGTGGGACCGCTCTTAATCGGCGTCTCTGCGGCAAAGGCCATGGCCTGGGCGGCGGGCAAGCCCTTAATCGGTGTAAACCACATCGAGGGGCATGTCTCGGCGAACTTTATCGCAAATCCGGATTTAAAGCCGCCCTTCCTCTGTCTCATTGTGTCGGGCGGTCACACGAATCTCGTGATGGTCGAGGACTACGGCAAGTTCCGCATTCTCGGACAGACCCGGGACGATGCGGCGGGCGAGGCCTTCGACAAGGTGGCGCGCTCGGTGGGACTCGGGTACCCCGGCGGGCCGAAAATCGACAAAAAGGCGCGGGAGGGTAACCCCGATGCCATCAGCTTTCCGCGCGCCAAAGTCGCAGACTCGCCCTATGACTTCAGCTTCAGCGGCTTAAAGAGTGCGGTGTTAAATTATCAGAATCACGCAAAGATGACGGGAGAGGAGATTCCGGTCGCCGACCTTGTCGCCTCGTTCCAGAAGGCGGTCGTCGAGGTGCTGGTCTCCCACACGATGGAGGCCGCGCGGGATTTTCATTGCAAGACGATTGCAATGGCTGGCGGGGTCGCGGCGAACGCAGCGCTTCGCGAGACCATGCGGCTTGCCTGCGAAGCCGCGGGGTATACGCTTACTTACCCAGAACTCGGACTCTGTACGGACAATGCGGCCATGATAGGCTCTGCGGCTTACTATGAGTATTGTGCGGGCAGAAGAAGCGGCTGGGATCTGAACGCCGTTCCGAATCTGAAACTCGGAGAGCGCTGAGATGACAGGGAAAAAGACGGCGGCTGTTCTGCTCGCGGGCGGACATGGCGCGCGGATGCGGAGCAAGGTTCCGAAGCAGTTTTTACTGCTCGATGGGCATACCGTGCTTTGGCACGCACTGCAGGCACTTTCGCAGAGCGAGATTGATGAAATCGTGCTGGTCACACCGCAGGGCGAAGCGGAAGCTCTCTATCGAACTTACCGGGAAAATTACGGCTTTGCCAAAATAGTCGCCGCCGTAGAGGGCGGCGCAGAGCGCTGCGACTCGGTTGTCGCGGGACTTGCTGCGCTTCGGGAACGCGGGACAGAGCTGGTTTTTATCCACGATGCCGCGCGCCCGTTTGTGTCGCAGGAACTCCTTCGGCGCATGCGGGATGCGGGAGAGCGCTACGGTGCGGCGATTCCGGCGATCCCGGTCAAGGACACGATAAAGCTCGGTAATCCGGAGGGTTTTGTGCAGGATACGCCGCCGCGCGCCTTGCTCTTTGCGGCGCAGACCCCGCAGGTCTTTTCTTATACAGCGATTTGCGCCGCCTATGAAGCCTATGACAGGGCGCGCAAAGCGCCGGATGCGCGCGCCCTGCTCGCGACCGATGACGCGCAGGTTATGGAACGCTTCGGCGCCTGTCCCGTGAAGCTGGTGGAGGGCGAAGAACAAAATCAGAAGCTCACAACGCCGGCGGATATGGCGAGGGCAGAGCAGTGGCTGCGGGAGCGGCAGGGGCTGCACAGGAAGGAGACAGAAGAATGAAACAGAATCGGTTTTTTCCGGAGATTCGCGGAAATTTCGGCTTCGGCTGCATGCGTCTTCCGATGAACGGCGAGGAAGTTGACCGGGCGGAGTTCTGCCGTATGGCCGATGCTTTTATCGCGGCAGGCTTTCATTATTTTGACACGGCACACGGCTATATCAAAGGCAAATCGGAGACGGCAATCGCGGCGTGCGTGTCATCCCGCTATCCGCGCGAGCGCTTTCTCCTGACGAATAAGCTAACTGAGCCGTATTTCGAGAAGCAGGAGGACATTCGCCCGTTTCTGATGCAGCAGCTTGCGCTTTGCAAGGTCGACTACTTCGACTTTTACCTGATGCACGCGCAGAACAAAAAGAATTATCAGAAGTTCAAGCGCTGTCGCGCCTATGAGACAGCGTGGGAGCTCAAGCAGGAGGGCTATATCCGCCACTTAGGCCTCTCGTTCCACGACAAGGCGGAAGTGCTGGATATGATTTTAAACGAGCACCCGGAAATCGAATTCGTACAGATTCAGTTCAACTATCTGGACTATGAGAGCGATGAGGTCGAGGGGCGCAAGGTCTATGAGGTCTGCGAGAAACATCAGAAACCCGTGATGGTCATGGAGCCCGTGAAGGGCGGCAGCCTCGTGAAGCTGCCGGAAGAGGCGGACCGGATTCTCCGGGATTTGAACGGGGGCAGCAATGCGAGCTATGCAATCCGCTTTGCGGCGAGCTTTCCGCAGATTGCGGTAGTGCTCTCCGGCATGAGCAATATGGAACAGATGGAGGACAATCTCGCCGCGATGTGTGACTTTCAGCCGCTTTCGGAAACCGAGACGGAAGCGCTCCGCAAGGTCTGCGCAGTATTCGACCGTCTGGATCTGATTCCCTGCACGGCCTGTCATTACTGCGTCGAGGAGAATACCTGTCCGAAGAACATCCGGATTCCCGAAATTTTAGGCGCTTCGAATGCGTACGAGTCGTTCCGTAATCCGAATACAATCAATGACTATCGGAACTTCATGATTGCCGGGGATCACGGTCGGGCGGCCGACTGCATTCGTTGCGGCAAATGTGAGAAGGTATGTCCCCAGCACCTCGAAATCAGGGAGCTCCTTGCGAAGATAGCGGCGGTATTTGACCGGCAGTGAATGCAGCAACGGTTTAAGATTCAGAGAATGAGAGAAGTAAAATGCAGAGACAAATCAGAAATTTGACACTGGCGGCGATGTTACTGGCACTGGGGCTTGTTCTGCCCCTGGTGACAGGCAACATTCCCCGCGTCGGCAACCTGCTGCTCCCGATGCACCTGCCGGTATTCCTCGGCGGGCTGCTGCTCGGCTGGCAGTACGGACTGCTTCTCGGCGCTGTTTTGCCGCTGATGCGGTCGCTCCTCTTCGGGATGCCGCCGCTCTATCCGGTCGCGCTCGCAATGACCTTTGAGCTCGCGACCTACGGCGCCGTGGCGGGGGCACTCTATCGGCGCTCGCCGTGGAAGTGCCTGCGGGCGCTGTACCGCGCACTGCTTTTCGCAATGTTTGCGGGACGCGCAGTCTGGGGCCTTGCGGAAGTCGCTCTGCTCGGCATGACGGGGAAAGCCTTTACCTGGCAGATGTTCCTCGCGGGGGCGTTTTTTAACGCTGTCCCCGGTATCCTCCTCCAGCTTATCCTGATTCCGAGTGTGATGCTTGCGTTGCATCGAACGGGGATCAGCGGTTTGTTTGGCGCCGATGCCGGTGTGCGCGCTGCCAATGGATAATTTTACGCGTCTTTTTGATCTGCTGTCCGCGCACCCGCGGGGCGGATTTCTGCTCGCGCTCGACGGGCGCTGTGCTTCCGGGAAGACAACCATGTCTGAGAGACTGCAGCGTGTTTTGCCTTGCAACGTGATTCACATGGACGATTTTTACCTGCCTTTTTCGCAGAGAGCAGCGGAACGGATGGCAGAGCCGGGCGGACATATCTGGGTTGAGCGCCTCCGGACGGAGGTATTGGAGCCGCTTCGCGCGGGCAAAAAGATTCGTTATCTTCCCTACGACTGCCATGCCGACCGGTTTTTGCCGTTGCGAAAGCTTGTCCCGACGCAGCCGACGCTGATTGAGGGCTCTTACAGCTGCCATCCGGCGCTGCGGGCACTTTATGACTGTTGTGTGTTTCTGGATATCACGCCAGAGCATCAGCGGGAGCGGCTGCTCCGTCGAAATCCGGAGAGCCTTGAGGCCTTCAAAACGATGTGGATTCCCAGGGAAGAATATTATTTCAAACACTGTGAGATTCGGAAGCACTGCGATTTCGTCCTGACGGCGGAGTAGCATCGCCCGCGGCAGCGGTCGAACGGCGCAGAGGCCGAAAAGGGAGAGACTTGATGGTCTACTGTAATTATGTGTCCAATACCGATCGTACTGTGACCTATCAATACGGAGCCCGGGTGGATGATATCACAGGGCTTCTCGGATTCCGTTTTTCGGAGGGAGAAGAGGGATTTGAAATCATAAAAGAGCCTGAAAAGGCTTCTCCCTGGGAAGTACATGTGATGCGTTTGTACGGTAAAGAGCGGAAAAAGTTTAAGCAAGGGATATTTGACAAGAAAATTTCCTATGAGATTGGTTGAAAATAATCGAAAAAAGCGCGTATCCGAGCCGTTTTTTGGCTCGGATACGCGCTTTTTGCCGCGGTGAGGACGGAATCGTGTTGCATAGCGGGCATTTCTTGTGTTGCATTCGTGTTGCAGGTGTTCCTAATTTTGGCTGCTTTCCCATCGGCCGCGGCCTGTTTTTCAACGCGGCAAACATAGAAAAAGCACGCATTTAAGCCATCTTTGGCCTATTTGCGTGCTTTTGCCTTCGCGGAGAGGATGGGATTCGAACCCATGTGCCCCGTAGGACTAACGGTTTTCAAGACCGCCTCGTTATGACCGCTCCGACACCTCTCCAAGATAACAAAGCAGAGTATACATGAAACGAAAGAGATTTGTCAATCTCCGGAGAATTTGGGAGTGCATTTTATTGCTAGAATTCCGAAAACTCTTTATAATGTTAAGAAAAAACGAGAGGGCATTTTTATGGGAAAAACAGAGGGGCAGACAGAGGAATTTAGAGCGCGCCTTGGTAAAAGGCTGGATGAACTGAAGTGGCTATACTCGGAATTGTATCACAATGACGAAAATGCCTTTCAGTACTTTCTCTCGATGCTCTATCGGATGTATGAGGCCAGACCGGAACTGATGAAAAAACTGGACCGCGAGCGGGAGGCGAATCCGGGCTGGTACAAGAGCAATCAGGTTCTTGGCGTGATGCTGTATACAAACTGTTTCGGCGGCACGCTTCGCGGGGTGCAGGAACATCTCTCCTACCTGAAGGAATCGGGGGCGACCTACATTCACCTGATGCCGCTGTTCGCCAGTCCGAAAGGGCGTTCCGACGGCGGGTATGCGGTTGCGGATTTCCGCACGGTAGAGCCGGAGCTCGGCACCATGGAGGACTTCGCGTCGCTGGCGGCGGAGTGCCACAAGAACGGCATGAGCGTTTGCCTTGATTTTGCGATGAACCACACCTCGGAGGATCACGAGTGGGCGAGACGCGCCCGTGCCGGCGAGAAGGAGTTTCAGGACCGCTACTTTTTCTTTGACAACTGGAATATCCCGAATGACTTTGACCGCACGGTGCCGCAGGTGTTCCCGACGACTGCGCCGGGAAACTTCAGCTGGTGCGATGCGGTGCAGAAGGTGGTCATGACGACCTTCTATCCCTATCAGTGGGATTTGAACTACGCGAATCCGACGGTCTTCAATGACATGACCGAGAATTTGTTCTTCCTCTGCAACCAGGGTGCGGACATCATCCGCCTCGATGCGGTGCCTTACATCTGGAAGGCGCTCGGCACCACCTGCCGGAATTTGCCGCAGGTACACACGCTGATCCGCATTATGCGGATGGCCGTTGAAATTGTGTGCCCCGCAACGCAGCTGCTCGGCGAAGTGGTCATGGAGCCCTCGAAAGTCGTCCCGTATTTCGGCACGCTCGAGAAGCCGGGGTGCAGTATACTCTACAATGTCACGACGATGGCGACAACCTGGCACACGGTCGCGACCCGGGATGTGCGGCTCATGAAACACCAGCTCGGACAGATTTTCGCGCTGCCGAAGCAGTATTTATTCCTCAACTATCTGCGTTGCCACGATGACATCGGCTGGGGTCTCGACTACGACTTTTTGAAGCAGTTCGGCGTCGATGAGGTTGGACACAAGCACTTCCTGAACGATTTTTTCAGGGGCTACTTCTACGGCTCCGACGCGCGGGGTGAGCTTTACAATGACGATCCCCGCATCGGCGATGCAAGACTTTGCGGTACGACAGCCTCGCTCTGCGGCATTGAGGCGGCGGAATATGAGGGCAATCAGTGGAAGCTGGACCGCGCAATCAGCCTCGACATCATGCTTCACGCCTTTTTGTTCACCTTGTCCGGCATTCCGGTTATCTATTCGGGCGACGAAATCGGACAGCGAAACGACTACAGCTATCACGAAGATCCCTATAAGTGGGACGATTCGCGCTATCTGCACCGGGGGAATTTCTCTTGGGAGGATGCAAAAAAGCGGAAAGACCCGACGACCCGGGAGGGGAGAATCTTTACGGCGCTTCGGGAGCTCGAGACGATACGCGCCACACATGAGGTGTTCCGCGCCGAGGCCGATACCTGGATTATGGAAACCTATAACGACCATATTCTCGGCATAGGTCGCTACTATAACGGCGAGAAACTGGTGGCGCTCTTTAACTTCGATGTGCAGGACGGTACGGCCTGGATTAACGAGCCGGAGGAGTATCGGAATCTCTTGAACGGCGACCGTTGCCGCGCTACGTCCTATGGTCTTCCGGCCTTCGGTTTCGTGTGGCTCTTCTGGAGCAAGGAAGAGGAAATCGAAGCGGCGAAGCAGGCAGAGGCCGCACGCGAAGCGGCAGCGAAGCAGGCGGAAAAAGAGATAAAAGCCGAAGCGCGAAAGAAAGCCGCGGAAGAAAAGAAGGCGGCAAAGGCGGCAGCCGAAGAGGCAGCGGCAAAGGCAGCGGCCGAAGAAGCGGCGGCAAAGGCGGCGGCTGAGGAGGCGGCGGAAAGAGCGGCGGCTGAGGAAGCGGCGGAAAGAGCGGCGGCTGAAGAGGCAGCAGCTGAAGAGGCAGCAGCCAAGGAAGCAGAGGCAAAGCAGGCGGCTGAGGAAGCAGCGGCAAAGGCGGCAGCCGAAGAGGCAGCGGCCAAGGAAGCAGAGGCAAGAGCGGCGGCCGAAGAGGCAGCGCGAAAGACGGTCGAAGCGATTATGAAGACAGAGCGAGCTGCAAAGACAAAGCGCACAGCAAAGAAAAAAGGGTCAAAGAAATGAGCAAGCTGATTTTTCTGGACATTGACGGAACCTTGACGGAAGCAGGCACCAATACGCCTCCGGATTCCGCGGTGTGCGCCATGGCAAAGGCGCGGGAGAGGGGGCACAAACTGTTTCTCTGCACCGGCAGAAATCCGGATATGTTAAAGCCCCTGCTTCGTTATCCCTTCGACGGCATGGTCGCGAGTTCCGGCGGCTACGTGAAGGCCGACGACAAGGTGCTCTATGACCATCCGATTGCGCCGGAGACGCTGAAAATCGCACTGGATGCCCTGCACCGGAACGGTGTCTTCTGCACCATCGAAGGCACGGAGGGATCTTTCGGCGATGCGAATTTAAAGGATTTTCTCGACAGCACCGAGGGCGGCAACTCCGAAATCGAGAGATGGCGCAAGGCACTCTCCGAGAGCCTCGGCATTCGCCCGATGGAAGAATATGCGGGGCAGCCGATCCATAAAATCGTGATTATGGCGCGAGAAGTATCTCAGCTCGAAGAGTGCAAGCGACTGCTCGAGAAGGATTTTCACTTTATCATTCAGGATGTCCCGGCGCATGGCTGTGTGAACGGCGAAATTGTGAGCCACGACTTTGACAAGGGCAAGGGCGTGCGCCGTATTGTCGACTACTTCGGCGCGAAGATGAGCGATACCGTCGGTTTCGGCGACAGTATGAACGATCTTGAGATGATAGAGACCGTCGGTTATGCGGTCTGCATGGAAAACGGTTCTCCGGCGCTCAAAGAGCGCGCGGACTGGATCTGCCCGGCGGTCACGGACGACGGCCTCTACCGGGCTTTTGAAAAACTGAATTTATTGTAACTGCGGTGGTTGTAAGAATAGAACAGCGGGCGCTGATCACACTGTTCGAAAGAAACGGGTGTCGGATACAAATGGATATGCGGAATCAAGGTACCATATGTGTCATGGGCGTGCGCAATCATTTTTCGAAGTTTCCTGCCGAAGGCAGAAACGAATGATACAGTGAGGGCTCTCGCTTGTCGCGGGAGAGTCTCCGAAAAGGGGGAAGGCTTATGGCACTGGATTACAGGAAGTGCGCACAGGAAATCGTCGACCACATCGGCGGGCGTGACAATGTCGCACAGGCTGCGCACTGCGCAACACGGCTTCGGCTCGTTATCAAGGATAACAGCAAAGTCGACAAGACTTACCTCGACAATGTCGAGGGCGTCAAGGGCATGTTTGAGTCGAACGGGCAGTTGCAGCTCATCATCGGCACGGGAACAGTCAATAAGGTCTATGACGAGTTCCTGAGCATCACGGGTATGACGGCGGCGACGAAGGACGACGTGAAGGCAGCGGCGGCAGCGCAACAGCCGCTCTGGAAGCGCCTGTTAAAGCCAATCGGCGATGTCTTTGTGCCGATTTTACCGGCGATTGTCGCCTCGGGTCTCATGATGGGACTGGTAGAGGCGCTCGCCAAGATTCCAGGACTCGGGTTTGCGGGTTCCGACTGGTTTGCGTTTCTCGACATGGTTGCGAATACGGCCTTTGCCTATCTGCCGGTCATTGTCGCAATCTCGGCGGCGCGCGTGTTCGGCGGCAACATTTTCCTCGGCGCCGTGATCGGTCTTCTGATGATTCACTCCTCGCTGACGAACGGTTGGAACGCGTCACAGGGATATAATGTCTGGTATCTGTTCGGCCACATCGAGATTTTCCCGAACTATGCACTCGGCCAGATTAATCAGCTCGGCTATCAGGGCCATGTAATTCCGGTCATCCTCTCGGTCTTCTGCATGAGCAAAATCGAGAAGTGGTTCCACGACCATGTGCCGGAGATGCTGGATCTCTTTATCACGCCGCTCTGCACCGTGATGATTACGGCGCTCCTCACCTTTATGATTATCGGACCGATTTTCTCCGGCCTCGAGACGGTGGTCTTACGCGCGGCTGAGATGCTGGTGCATAACCCGCTCGGTGCAATGGTCATGGGAGCGATTTACCCGGCGACCGTCGTTATGGGTCTCCACCACATGTACAACGTGATTGAGGCCGGTATGCTCGGCTCTGTGGGCTTAAACACCTGGATGCCGATTGCAAGTGCGGCAAACTTCGCACAGTTCGGTGCCTGCCTCGCGGTCGGCATCAAGACCCGAAGCCAGAAGACCAAGAGTATTGCGGTTCCCTCCGCACTCTCGGCTTCCCTCGGCATTACCGAGCCGGCAATCTTCGGCGTCAACATGCGCTTCTTTAAGCCGTTTGCGGCAGGCATGGCGGGCGGCGCGGTCGGCGCTCTGGTCGGAGCGCTGATGGGACTTGGTGCGACAGCCTACGGCGTGACAGGTCTCCCGGGCTATCTCACCGTCAACAAGCCGTTGCTTTATACGGTGATGCTCGCAATTGCCGGCGGCATTGCCTTTGTCCTGACCTGGTTCGTCTTCAAGGAAGAGCAGCCGACAGCGGCGGCAAAGCCGGAGGAGAAGAAAGAAGAAAAGGAAGAGACTTTTGTCGGCGAGACAGTCATCCGCTGCGAGGCGGGCACGATTGCGGCACCGGTGAAGGGACAGTTTGTCAAGCAGGAGGATATTCCGGACGAGACTTTTGCGCAGGGCATACTCGGCGCAGGGCTCGGAATTCAGCCGGAGGAGGGCGTGGTGTATGCGCCGTTTGACGGTACGATTTCCTCTGTGGCAGAGTCAAAGCACGCAATCGGCATCAGCGGCGCCGGTGATATGGAACTGCTGATTCATGTGGGCGTTGACACCGTGGCAATGAATGGAGACGGCTTTGAGCCGTTGGTTTCCGAGGGCGACAGCGTAAAGCTGGGACAGCCGATACTCCGCTTCTCTCGCGAGAAGATCAAGGCAGCGGGGCATCCGGACCTGGTCGTCGTGCTGCTGACCAACTCGGATGACTATACCGACGTGGAAGTTCGTTGACAGAACCCGTAAACTACAACAAGAGAAGGAGCAAACACCATGAAAGAATTCACCTACACCATCACTGACCCGAACGGAATTCACGCGCGCCCGGCTGGCCTCTTGGTCAAGCAGCTCAAGGCCTTCAAGAGCACTGTGACCATCTTTAAGGGTGATAAGAACGTGGATATGAAGAAGCTGCTCGCGCTGATGGGACTTGGTGTGAAGCAGGGTGATGCGGTGACGATCAAGGTCGAGGGAGAGGACGAGGAAGCCTGCGCAGCTGCACTCGAGAAGTTCCTGAAGGAGACGTTCTGATTTTAGGAGGCACAGAATGCAGGTAGCTACCGGAAAGAGCGTCTTAAACGGTATCTCGATCGGAAAGATCAAGGTGCATAAGGCGCCGAAACTTGAAATTGATGACAGCATGATCGATGACGTCGAGGACGAACTCGCTCGCTTTGACGACGCAAGGGAGCGCGCCATCGAGCAGCAGAATGCGCTTTACGAAAAGGCTGTCATTGACGCAGGCGAGGACAGCGCGGAGGTGTTCTCGGTGCACGCGATGATGCTCGAGGACGATGATCTGATTGATGCGACCAATGAGATTATCAAAACACAGAAGCACACGGCGGAATATGCGGTCAAGGTTGCGTTTGACAACCAGGCGAAGGTCTTCGCCGAGATGGATGACCCGTATATGAAGGAGAGAGCGGCAGACATCTACGACATCGAGCACGCGGTGCTCAGTTATCTCTTCGGCATCAGCGGAGACATTCTGCAGGGCACGGAACCCTGCATTCTGGTTGCAAATGACTTGACGCCGTCCGAGACGGTGCGTCTCAACAAGTCGCTCTTACTCGGCATCATCACGCGGGAAGGCTCGCTCAACAGTCACACGGCCATCCTTGCACGCTCCATGGGCATTCCGGCACTTGTACAGTGCAAGGATGTCAACGAGGATTGGGAAGGGAAGCCTGCGATCATTGACGGCTACAACTCCTGCGCCTACATTGAGCCGACAGGCGATCTCGAGAAGACCCTCCGGAAGCGGAAGGAAAAGGATGCGAAGCAGAGGGCGCTCTTGCAGGAGTTGAAGGGCAAGAGCAATACGACCATCGACGGCAAGACCATTCAGGTCTATGCGAATATCGGCGGCCCCTCCGACATCGGCCTCGTCCAGCAGAACGATGCGGGCGGCGTGGGGCTGTTCCGCTCGGAGTTTGTCTATCTCAATGCGAGAGATTATCCGAGCGAAGAGGAGCAGTTTAACGCCTACCGCCTCGCAATCGAGACACTCGCGCCGAAGCAGGTTATCATCCGCACCTGTGACATCGGCGCGGATAAGCAGGTTGAGTACATGGGCATGGAGAAAGAGGAGAATCCGGCACTCGGACTCCGCGCAATCCGCATCTGTCTGACGCGGAAGGCTTTCTTTAAGACCCAGTTGCGCGCCTTGCTTCGGGCTTCCGCCTACGGTAATCTCGGCATCATGTTCCCGATGATCATCTCCATGCGAGAGCTCCGAGAATGCAAGGAGTTGCTCGCGGAGTGCGCCGAAGAGCTGAAAAAGCAGGGTGTGAAACTCGGCAAGTATGCGGTCGGCATCATGATCGAGACGCCGGCGGCCGTACTGATTGCCGATGAACTTGCGGAAGAGTGCGACTTCTTCTCCATCGGCACCAATGACCTCACGCAGTACACCCTGGCCATTGACCGGCAGAATGCGGCGCTGGATCCCTTCCTCGTAAAACATCACCCGGCTGTGCTTCGGCAGATTAAGATGACCATTGATGCGGGACACCGTCACGGCACCTGGGTCGGTATTTGCGGAGAGCTCGGCGCGGATCTCGCGCTCACGGAGACCTTTCTCCGCATGGGCGTTGACGAGCTTTCGGTGAATCCGGTTTCGGTTCTACCGCTCAGAAAGGTTATCCGCGGCATCGACCTCCGGAAGGAGCCGGGCTCGGGTCTCACGGACGAACCGGAAGCGGAGCATACGACAACGGAGTAAGGCAAGTTAAGCCGTGAAAGCGACTTCACGGCATCATAGAAGGGGAGAGAGTGTCCGCCCAAGGCGCCGAGAACAAGGCGCAAGGCGGCACTCTTTTTTTGGAAGAAGCCTATGTGCGCGAGGGAAAAGCTGCTGCGCAGGGAAACCGCCGCACAGGCGGCAGTCAAACCTCTTGCGTGGGGAAAAGGTTGGCGGATTCCATGCGGAGAGTGACACGGAGAAGTCAAGCCTCGGGAGTGGGGGAAATGGGGATCGAAGTACTGCCTCTCGCAGAGCGGAAAGTCAAAGCCTTGCGTGTGGGAAGAGTTTCATGTACGGGGATAGCCCTTAGGATTGGGGAGAATAGTGCAGAAAGGAGTGTGCTTCTACCGCACAGAAATGTAATATGCTAAAATAGAACAAATAGTGCGCTACACAGACCGCAATTCGGCAGTCGAGGAGTCAGAGTATGAAACAATTATGGTATCTCTTGGTTCCGCTCGGGGCAGCAATCCTTATTTTCAGCATACGCGGGTTGATAAGAGCCGTGAAGGCGAAGCTGCTCTATGAGCAAGCCTACATCGAAGAGAGCGGCAGCTTTACTGTCACGGAGCCGGGGAATTACGGCATTTGGTTAAACGGAAAGCAGTACAGCAAATCCCCTTATGGGGAGTTCGACTTGCAACTCTCAATCAAAGAGACAGGGGAGATGATTCCGCTGAACAGACCTCTGATGCGCACCACCGTAAGCGGCATCGGAACCGCACGGATTGAGCTCTATACCTTTCATGCGGATGTGGGAAACTATACCTTAACGCGGACCGATGGGGCAAACCTCGGTGACAGACTGCTCTCAAATGTCGGAAAGATCGTGAGCAGAAAACCGGTTGACTATGAGCGCTTCTCCTTCCGGGTGTATCCGCACGGTTCCTTTGCGCTTTGGTTTGCCTATACCTTCGGCAATGTTTTGGGCATCATGCTTGTGATGTGGGGTATACTCCTGCCGCACTATCTCTAAGCCGAGGCGAGGCACCTCGCCGAATGCTTGCGTGATAGCAGGAACCCTGCTTTGCACCGATACAACTGTAGGTAGGTGAATTTTGCAAATCAGAGCTTGGAAAGAGCCTAAGATATATGTTATACTATAACAGGTACATTCTTCGAGTCACTTCTGAGAGCTACGCTTCGAAACCAAGGAATGAGAAGACAAAGTCAAAAAAGGATTGAAAAAGTCGTTGACATTTGTCGGTACAGTGGCTATACTAACTAAGCTGTATCGAGCGGCAAGCGAGAGAGCCGCGACAACTGAAGAGCGTTTTGATTCAGGCACAGTACTTTTGCAGAAGTACCCAAGTGGTTGAAGGGGCTCCCCTGGAAAGGGAGTAGGTCGTTAATAGCGGCGCGAGGGTTCAAATCCCTCCTTCTGCGTCGCCGACTCGGTCGGCAAGAACTTTGAAAATCAAAGATCAGACAGTACAAACAACCCTGAAATCTCTGTGAAAACAGA
>NZ_DBHIHF010000015.1:0-62958 GCF_057248925.1 Stomatobaculum sp. | reverse complement strand
GTGCTCGCTTTTCACATGTCAGGTGGCGATATTTTCTATTTGTGTTATACTCTTTCTGGGCCATGGCGAACCTCCTGGTGTTGTGTTGTGTGGTAACTTCATCATACCACGAGTTCGTCATCGGCTCTTTTTTATTGTCCTAGTTCATCTTACAATCATCCCTGGAAAAAATATAAATTCCTATTGACACCCGTACATTCTTCCCGTATACTAACAAAGTCGCAAAGACATGTGGCGGAATAGCTCAGTTGGCTAGAGCACACGGTTCATACCCGTGGTGTCGAGAGTTCGAATCTCCCTTCCGCTACGACAGAGCCGCCTTTTGAGGCGGCTTTTTTGTTTTTATATCGCTGTGATACTTTTTCTCTTCTCTTTTGTGCGCCGCATGTTACAATAGAGGGTATCGCAACCGACATCTTTCTTGCATACAGGAGATCGATTTGAATCAGAACAAAGCGAATTATTCTCCCGCCCATATGCTCGCGCGAGACCATCTTCTCTCTGTCATTTTTCTCTATACCGTCTTCTATATCCTCTGGTTTCATTATCTGGAGACGACAGTCACCGGCAATTATCTGGTCATGCACACCCGCCTGGACGAGCTGATTCCCTTTATGCCGGTCTTCATTGTCCCCTATCTGCTCTGGTTCGTCTACATCTTTGCCGCACTGCTCTACTTCAGCCGGACGGATAAGGACGAGGCCGCGGATCTTTGTCTCTTTTTGTCGCTCGGCATGACCGTCGCGCTCTTCATCTGCACCGTCTTCCCGAACGGCACGGATCTCCGCGTCCCGGCGGATCCCGCAAACGGCTTCTTTGCGTCTCTGGTCTGGATGATTCAGTCCACCGACACGCCGACCAATGTGTTCCCGAGCATCCATGTCTTTAACGCGCTCGCGGTCCATGTCGCGGTCATGCGGAGCAAATCGCTCGCGCACCGCCCGCTTGTGCGGCGCGCCTCTCTGGTTCTGATGATTTTGATTTGTCTCTCGACCGTCTTCTTAAAGCAGCACTCGGTTCTCGATGTGTTCGGTGCCCTGCTGCTCGGTTACTTTGTGAATGCAATCGTCTACGGGGGCTATGAAGTCCCCGCCCTGATTCCGGCCGGTGCCGATGCCCTGTTCCGGCGCAAAAAAAATCCGGCAAAAGCCTATCGGCAGGTTCGAAAGAAATAAGAACAGACAGAAAGCCCGGAAGCGCGTGAGGCGCTTCCGGGCTTTCTGTCTCAATTAAAGCCGTAGAACTTCTGTGCGATTTTATAGCCCGCAATGCTGATTTTTCTGCCACCTCTGCCCGGCAGATTCATGCTCTGTCCGAGGAAGCCGAAGCGAATGCGGAAGTAGAGCCGCGGATTCTGCTGCTTTAAGTAGCGCCAGATTTCCTTCTTCTTCTCGAGGTTCTCGGGCAGCTCCGACTTGATTGCGAGAATCGAGCATATCGTCATCATGATCTCGAGATAAAGTATCATATAACGCCTCAGCTTCTTTTGCGGAATCTTGTAGGGGTCGTAACTCTCGACCATGATCCTCGTCACACGAAGTTGCTGGTCGATGCGCCCTATCATGACCTGCTCGTTGACCGACTGATCCTCTCTGCCGATATAATAGCGGTAAAAATTCACATCGAGGTAATAGAGGGTCTTCACATGGGGCAGCGGCTGGTAGACAAAGATATTGTCCACATAGAAGGTGTGCGCCGGGAGCTCCAGGCCGCAACTCTTTAAGAGCGCCGTGCGATAGATGACCGAGTGCATGAGGATATACTGTCCCGGCAGGAAGTGTCCGATTTCATCCCAGCCGATCAGCTTCTCCGTCGGCAATACCTTCCGGTAGTTCATGACGCGCTTATGCGCGGCCCCCTCCTTCTCATAGACAAAGTTGCTGATCAGGAGATCCAGCTGTGTGTTCTTTGCCGTAAAGTCGCGGAGGGTAGACAGAATCTTGTCATAGCTCTCGGGATCGACCCAGTCATCGGAATCGACCACCTTGAAAAAGACGCCGCTCGCGTTTTTAAGACCGGTCATGACCGCAGCGCCGTGGCCGCCGTTCACCTGGTGAAGGGCCCGGCAGATGGTCGGATACTCCCGCTCATAGCGGTCCGCAATCTCGCCGGTATTGTCCTTTTGCGAACCGTCGTCGACAATTAAAATTTCGACCTCTTCGCCACCGTGCAAGAGAGAACGGATACAGCGGTCCATATATGCGGCGCTGTTGTAACAGGGAACCGCAATACTCAATAGCTTCATGCTTTCCTCCTTTGATTTGGATTGCAACGAACGCATTGTTTCATTTTACCCGCTTTCCGCCTATTTTACCAGCCTAGAGAAACAGCGCGAGGAGGTTGATTGAGAGATGCGCTACGACGGAGGCACGGATCCCGCCGTGCACTTTCAGCCGGGAAAAGGCAAGTCCCAGCGGAAAGGCAAGCAAACCCTGGGTGAGGTTCCCGTGGTAGAGCGCGAACAGGAACGCACTGCCACAGGCAAGCTGCCAAGGTCGCCGCAAAAAGGCGGCAAGTCCCCGCTCCGAAATACCGCGAAACAAAAGTTCTTCGGCGACCGCACCGCAGAGCGCATAGACCGTCAGCGTAGCCCGCTCCGCTCTCCCGCCGAGGCTTCGGAGCGCACCCGCACCGCTCCGGTACAGCCGGTCCGACATCGCAAAGCCGCTTCTGTCGAGCAGCAGCATGAGAAGCAGATAGAGGCAGAGCGTTCCCACAAAAAAGCGCCACGGAAAAGGCCGCTCTTCCCGTACGCCGCTTCCGTCCCCCTGCCGGTACCAGGCGAACGCCGCGAAGAGAAGGCAAACCTGGTAGGCCGCATTAAAGCGGAGCGCTGTCTCGCCGAATGGGAGCAGCTTTAGGATAAGCGAGGCCGCAAGATTCGCGGCGAGCGGCAGAAAAAAGACCGCGAGTAAATCCGCGATGCTGCGCCGTTTCCTTTCCCAAAACCCTGCGCTCATTCCGCCGTTCCTCTCTTATCCCGGGCGGCTAGATCCTCCAGAATGCGCCTTGTCACCTCCCGGTTTCCGCCGCTCGCCTGCATTTTGCGCTTCATTGCAAGCCGCGCTTCCCGGGCTTCGGGGTCCCTAAGCAGTTCCTTTGCCGTTCGCCAAAGCCGCGCGGCTGTGAGTTCCCGCGGCGCTATCACGCGCCCCAGCTTTCGTCGCTGCAACTCCCGCCCGACCAGCGGCTGGTCGAGGCCGAAGGGAAGCACAATCATCGGGACGCCGTAGAAAAGCGCCTCGTTCACGCTGTTCATCCCGCCGTGTGTCACAAAGAGGGCCGCGCGGCGCAGCAGTGTGAGCTGCGGCACTTTCGCAAAGACACGCACATTGGACGGCAAGTCCCCGAGCGCGCGCACAAGCTTTTCGCTGCCGACCGAACAAACCACTTCGACCCGCTTGCCCGCGAAGGCCGCAATCAGCTTCTTCCAGAAGCGCTTGTCCGCATGCATCAGGGTCCCGAAGGAAATATATACGATTGGATTTCCGCTCTCCCCGAAGGAAAAGGGCTCTTCCGCTCTCTCCTCGATCGCAGGTCCCACAAAGTGATAGTTTGTCTCCGGAAAGCACGCTTCCTCCGGCTGAAAGTCCCGCAGTGTGTAAATAAAATTGTGCGGCGGCGCTTCCCGCACCAAGACTTCCGCGAGATTCTCCTCCCGCAGCAAAAACTTCGGGAGAAAGAGGCGGCTCAGTGCCGTGCAAAGCCGCTCCGAGCGGAATAGGGCTGTCAGGTAAGGGCCGCCGGTTCGCCCGAGCACGCGGAGTAAATGCCGGTTCAGCGCAAACGTGGAAATCAGACGATAACAGGGAATGCCGAGCTCCGCCGCGAGCGCCTTCCCCGGAAAGAAGAGGAGTTCATAGATCAGGCAGTCATAGTCCGCGCCGATACGCTTCAGCGTGCGGTAGGCCGCTCCCCAGTTCCGAATTTCATTCAGCGCCGGGACAGGACTCTGCGGCGGTTCGTCGTAGGGCACAAAGCGCGCACCGCTCGCCTCCACCCGCTCCCGAAACGATTCCGCCTGGATATAGTCCACCTCGTGTCCCGCCGCGACGAGGCAGCGCACCAGACCGAGCGAGGGATTCGTGTGCCCCGCATACGGCAAATTTACCATCAGAATGTGTCTCTTGTGCTCTTCCATCCGCTCACGCCCTCCCCCGCGGTTGCTTTTTTGTTCCTCTGAACTTATAATTTTATCATGATTTTTCACGCATATCAGCTGAATTAGGAGGTCTCTCATGTCTAAAAAGCGTCTGGTGCTCTCTCTCGGCCACAAGGATCTCGGCACCAATCTGCCGGAGCAAAAAGCGGCTGTCGCTAAAACCGCGCCGATTATCGCAGATTTTGTCGAGGAGGGCTGGCAGGTCGCCGTGACCCACTCCAACGCGCCGCAGGTCGGCATGATTCACGGCGCACTCTCCGAGTTTGCGGCGCACCACGAGGGCTACACGCCTTCGCCGCTCTCGGTCTGCTCCGCGATGAGCCAGGGCTACATCGGCTACGACCTGCAGAACGGACTTCGCTCGGAACTTCTGTCCCGCGGCATCTATAAGTGCGTCTCGACCATCATGACCGAGGTCACGGTGGATCCCTATGACGAGGCCTTTTATCAGCCCCTGAAGACCATAGGCCGCTTCATGTCAAAGGAGGAGGCCGAGGAAGAGGACGCGAAGGGCAACCACACGGTTGAAATCCCGGGCAAGGGTTACCAGCGCATTGTCCCCGCACCGAACCCGGTTGCGATTGTTGAGATTGATGCGATCAAGGCGCTCCTCGACGCCGACCAGGTGGTCATCTGCTGCGGCGGCGGCGGCGTGCCGGTGCTCGAGCAGGGCACGGCGCTCCGCGGCGCAAGCGCCGTAATCGAAAAGGATCTGACTTCCGGCCTCCTCGCGCGGGAGGTGGATGCGGATGTGCTCCTCATTCTGACCGCGGTCGACAATGTGACCCTGAACTTCGGCACCCCGGCCGAGGAAGCCATCTCCGAGATGAGCATTGACGACGCCAAGGCCTATATGGAGGCCGGTCAGTTTGAGTTTAAGAGCATGCTCCCGAAGGTCAAAGCCGCGGTCGACTTCGTGAGCGCGGGCAAGAACCGCGCCGCGATTATCACGAGCCTAGCAAAGGCGGGTCAGGCGCTCCGCGGTAAGGCGGGCACGCGCATTTCCTGAGTTCCGCCTGCTCTTCGAATCACGCTGTCAACGCAAACGAGCCGCAGAGAAACCATTCTCTGCGGCTCGTTTTTTCGTTTCGTAGACTACACGCATAAAAACATTGATGCGCCATTTACCTTGTTTCAAAGACGATAAAGCCCCGCAGCGCCAGATTCTGTCAGCGCTGCGGGGGCTTCTGCCACCTTTTTTCCTATCACTCTATGACTCGCAATTACCACCGGAACGGGAACAGGCTGCTGTCCTCATCACTGTTATCGCCGCTGTTATTGTCGCTGCGGTTCCCGCTGTCTCCGCGGCTGTTCCGGCGCTCGCTGCCGCGGTCCTGACTGTCCTTGTTGTCCTGTCCGTCTTTGCTCTCGCTCTCTGCGGTCGCATTCTTCATGCTGTCCTGTCCCTTGAGAGTAAGCTGAATTTCCTTCTCCTCATAGCCCTTGTTCGACGGACGCTTGACCGTCAAAGTCACGGTTTCGCCCTTTTTGTAGCGCGTGAGCTTCTCTTTCAAATCCTCAATCGAGGAGACACTCTGTCCCTCAAACTTCGTGATGATATCGTTCTCCTGCAGCTCAGACTCCGCCGCCGCGCCGCCGTCAATAATCTTGTAGACAAAGATGCCGACCGGCATGTTGAACTTCTGCGCTGCCTCATTGTCCACGTTCTGCCCGCGGAACCCGATGTAGCCGCGGTCTGCCTCTGCGACCGTGCCTCTCGTCTTCTGCGAGGAGAGCTGGTTGATGAGCTCCGTCACACTCGAAATCGGAATCGCATAGCCCATGCCCTCGACCTTCGTGTCGACACTCTTCGACTCGTTGATACCGATTACCTGCCCCTGCATATTGAGGAGTGCGCCGCCCGAGTTACCGGGGTTAATCGCCGCGTCGGTCTGCAGGAGGTTTTCGACCTTGGTCTCCTGTCCGGTTGAACCGTCCTGTGCCGTAATTGTGCGATCCTTTGCACTCAGATAGCCGACGGTCACGGACTGTCCGTAGCCGAGCGCATTGCCGATTGCAATCACACCCTGACCGACTTTTAATTCATTCGAATCGCCGATTTCCGCAATCGCAATCTTCGACTTGGTTTCATCGGCAACATCCGACTTTTTGACCGCAATCACCGCGACATCGGCGCCGGAATCGGTGCCCTTCAGCTCCGCGTCTACACTCTTACCGTCGATAAACTGCACCTTCATGCTGGTCGTATTCTCAATCACGTGGTTATTTGTGACAATCAGATACTCCTCTTCGTTCTCACCGATGATAATACCGGAGCCGGCGCCCGAAGTCTCATAGGAAGCGGTGCGGCCAAAGAAGTCGCTGACCTGCTGCTCGCCCTTCACATCGATGGCGACGACCGAGGGCATGGCCTTGTCGACAATCGCCGAGACATCGAGTGTAGTACCCTCGCTGCTGCCGGCTGTGCTTCCCGCGGCTGCCTCCTTGGTTGCCGTCTTCGTCAGGTTCGGCATGACCTCTGCCGCTGCGCTGCTCTCTGCGGATGCAACGCTGCTTTTCGGTGCGACCGCGCGGCTCACCGTACCCATCGTGACGCCTGCCACGGCACCGAAGACCAGCGCGCAGGCCGCTGCGGTGCCGAGCTTCTTTGCGAGACCGCTTCCTTTCTTCGGCTCTTCGGGCGTTCCCGTGCCGTTTCCTGCGCTCTCACCGTAGCTCCGGTCCGAGACTGTGTTGTAGGGCTCCTCTGCCTTCTGTGCGCTGCTGTCATAGGGGAAATTATTGAAATTGCTGTATTGATTGTCCGAGTCGTACATGTTGCATACCTCTCTTTCGATTGCTTTCTTTCGTGGTTCTATGTTGCCTAGTATAAAAAGAAGCTGTGAACGAAATGTGTTGAGAGACAGAGCAAAGTGTGAACAATTCGCCTGCCAGATCCGACGCGCCCGACAAAAAAGAACTGTCCTCCCGGTCTTAAGCTTCGCCGGAAGGACAGTTCTTCTTTTGTTTTCTCGTATTACTCTTCATTCAGGGCGGGACCGTTGGTCTCCGACGGCGCCGCTGCCGCCTCGCGTGTTGTGACCTGCGCACTGGTCTCGGCCGCCGCAGTGGTCTCGCGCGCCGCGGAACTCTCACCGGCCGCGCGGCTGCTCTCTCTGACCGCACCGCTCTCCGCTGCCGAACTGCTCTCGCGCGCAGCGCTGCTGCTCTTTGCACCGGGCCCCGTGATTACATTGCCGCGGGAATCCGTCGCCTCAGCGCTCGTCTCATGTGTGCTGCCGGACTCGCTCTCCTCCCGCGTGCTCTTCGAAGAAGCGCTGCCGCCGCCCTCCGTTTCGCTGCGGCTCCGTCTGGTCGTCTCCTCCTCGGTGTTGCTGTTTCGCTTTCTCGCCGCGCTCGTCTCCTCGCCCTCGTTGTACTCGCGCATCTTTGCCTTGTACTTTCGCTCCTCCGAGCGGCCGCGGTAGCGCGCGATGTCGGAGGCGATGTGGTTGTCGATCTCCTGCACCTGATTGGAAACCGTATACTCTTCGCCGCCGAAGAGGAAGGTATGCAGATCCTTGACATTCTTCTCGAGCGTGTTCGGAATGACACAGGCACCCTTGAAGCCCATGTTGATCTCACGGCGATCCATCGGGAAGCCGATGGTCTCCACAATGCTGTACTTCTTGACATTGGTCGCGAGGCTCATGCCGTCGTCCCAGGTGAGACTCGTCGCTACCATCGAGAGCAGGTTGCCCGCGAGATTCGAGAGCGTCGCCGGATCCGCCTGCTTTGCCTTCTGCACGCAGAGCTCCAGAACGCGGCGCTGCCGCTCGGTTCTCGTGTAGTCGTTGTCCATGTAGCGGAGGCGCGCATAGGCAACTGCCTGAATGCCGTCCAAATGGTTCATGCCCGCGTGTGTCAGCTGCACCGAACCGATTTGGGTGCCCTTGACGGTCTCCGTGATATAGGAATTGATGTACTTGAACTCCGGCTGGGTCAAATCGATGTCCACACCGCCGAGGATGTTGATGCCGGTCGCGACCGCCTTCCAGTTAAAGGTCACATAGTCGGTGATGTTGAGGTCTAGGTTCTGGTTCAGCGCCTTGACCGCAAGCTCCGGTCCGCCGACCGCATAGGCCTGGTTAATCTTATTGTAATTGCCGTTCGCGAGACTCAGATAAGAGTCGCGGAACACGCTCGCAATGCGGATTTCGCCGTTCTCGCGGTTGATGCTCACAATCATGATGACATCCGCATTGTTGCCGCGCCCCACCGAGGAGTCGCGCGAGTCGACGCCGAAGGCCGCGATGTTCCAGTAACCCTTCATCTTTGCAATGTCATCGGTCGTGAGCTCTGTGTTCTCGACATTCTTCACCTCAAAGACAGGGCGCTGTATCTTGGAATACTGCTTCAGAAGATAGGCATAGGCGAAAATGGCGAGCAGAACGAAGACTTCGAGAACTGCCATGATGATAAATCTGCGCCGCTTGATTGCCTTCGCGCTCTTCGGTGTTTTCTCTGCAACTGCCGCCTCTGCTTTCTTCCGGCTTCTGCCTCTCTGCGGCTCCTGCATCTCATTTTCCATACAATCTCCTGTTTTCCTCAATAAGCGTTTTTGTTGATAAATCCGCGGACAAAGGTGAGCAAAATAATCTTAAAATCAAAGCCCAATGTCCAGTTCTCGATGTAGTAGAGGTCGTACTCGATTCTCTTCTCTATCGAGGTGTCCCCGCGAAGTCCGTTGATCTGCGCCCAGCCGGTGAGACCGGGTCTCACCTGGTGCTTGATCATATAGTGCGGAATTTCTTCCTTGAACTTCTCGACGAAGTAGGGTCTCTCCGGTCTCGGTCCGACCAGACTCATATCGCCGCGCACAATGTTGAAAAATTGCGGCGTCTCATCGAGACTGGTCTTCCGGAGGATGCTCCCGATCCAGGTAACCCGCGGATCTTTTTTGACTGTCCAGCCTTTTTTCTCCTCCGAATCGACCTGCTGGCGCATCGAGCGGAACTTGTACATCCGGAATTTCTTCTGGTGTAAGCCCACCCGCTCCTGTTTGAAGATAATCGGGCCGGGGCTCGAAATCTTCACGAGAATCGCGGCGAGCAGCATAATCGGCGAGAAAATAATCAGCCCGACAATGCCGCCGATAATATCCACGAGGCGCTTCGCCGCCGCATTGTAAAACTCGGTCAGCGGCACATGGCGAATATTAATGACCGGCATGCCGGCCACATCTTCCATGTAGGGAATGGTCGGAATCACACCGTAGTAATCCGGAATAAACTTCGTGTGCACGCCGGATTTCTCGCAGATAGACACGATATTCTTTAATTTTTCATACTGTGAGAGCGGCAGCGTAATCGCAATCTCATCCAGCGCATTTCGCTCAAGCAAGGGCTGCAACTCATTGACGCCGCCGATAATCCGTATGCCGTGATAGCTGAACCCGGGCTCATGGGTGTCGTCGAGAATGCCGTTGATCTGATAGCCCCACTCGGCATTGGTTAAAATGCGGTCAATGTAACCCTTCGCCGCTTCGCCGTAGCCGACCAGGAGGATATTCTTCTGGTTAAAGCCGAGCCGTCGCATGCGCCGCAAAAAGCCGCGAATCACATTCCGCTCAATCGTCATCCAGACCACGCAGGTCAGATAGAAAACCAGCACCAGCCGACGCGAAAAGTGATACAGAATCGCATTCTTGGATCCGAGATACAACACCAACGTAAAGAGCAGCACGCCGATTGTATTGACTTTCAGGATCCCCGCAAACTCCGCGCGTCGTCCCTTGGTGCGCTTCGGCGCATAGAGCCCGAAGAGCGCATTCAGCAGGAGGTACAGCGGCACAATGAAAAACAGCGCCTGCATGTAAATCGCAAAGCTGAGGCGCCCGACTTTCTCGTGGTAGAGACCGAACAGAATGTACCAGGCGAGAAAATAAGAGCCGCTGATCACCGCTGCATCAATCAGAATATGCAGTCGATTGAACTGCCTTTGGAAGTCTTTTACCATACGGAAATTATACTGGATTGGAGGCCGATTTTCCAGCTTCCTTTTTCGCAGCCCGCGAGACATAGTGTCTCACATAGGCGGCGGTGCCGAGAACCAGTTCCCACTCGATTGCGAGGATGCGGGAAGCCGGAATCTTTGAGAAATCTGTTTTATCGCGCGCCGGGAGCGCCGTGAGGCCCTCAATGAGGCCGCGCAGATAATCGGAAAGCAGCCCCTTCTTTGCAAAGAAAGCCGCCTTTACGGCAATGCCGCCGATCAGGAAGGGCAGATTCCAGATGAGCTGCCAGAGCGGCTGGTTTTTCGCCATCGTGAAAATGTGATTTCTCGCCGAGAGCCGCACTTTGAACGCATTGTACTTTGAGCCGCTGGTCGCGGAGCCGAAGTGGTAGACCTTGGCCGCCGGGCAGTAGAGATTCCGGTAGCCCGCGAGTTTGGCCCGCCACCCGAGGTCTATATCTTCCAGATAGGCAAAGTAGCTCTCGTCGAGCCCGCCGAACTCCCGGTACAAGTCCGTCCGGTAAATCGCCGCGCCGCCGCAGGCGGAGAAGACCTCTGCCTCTTTCTCATAGGCCGCACAGGGCTCCATGGTGCCGCGTTGAAAAGCCCAGCCGGGCAGCGAAAGCAGGTCGCCCGCATCGTCAATCTCCGCGTGGTTCTGCGTGCGTATCATCATCGCACTGACCGAGAAGATGCGCTCGTGCCGCGAAATGCTCTCCGTGAGCGCGCGCACAAAGTTCGGAAAGACCTCGGTGTCGTTGTTTAAGAGCAGCACATAGGGCGTCTTGACCTCCCGGACCGCGCGGTTCACGCCGCCCGCAAAGCCCAGATTTTCTTCGCTGAATAGGGTCGGAATGCCCTCTTTCCTGAGCCATTCCGCGCTCCCGTCCGAGGAGCCGTTTTCCATGACGAGGAGCGAAAAATTTTGCTCCGTCTGACGCTTCAGCGCCGCAATGCACTGCGGCAGATATTTCATGCCGTTGTAGTTCGGAATGACCACCGTGACGCGCGCATCCTCGCGCTCCCATTGTTCCGCTCTCACGCCTCTTCCTCCAGTTCGCGCAAATATTTTTCGATACCCGGCATGTGATAGGGTTCGCCGATTTTCTCCTTGTCGAGATCCCGGAGCGCAAAATTCGACTTCCGAAGTGTCAGGTTCGGGTTGTAATAGGGATCTCCTTTTTCGAGAATTGTCGGCCAGCGCTTCATGAAGCGCGCCACTTCGCGGTTAAAGCGCTCCACCTTTTCCGGCGTGTCCTCGAGACCGCGCGACTTCGACTCGTAGTGGTGCAGCAGCGCGTAGGGATTATAGACCACCAGCTTTCCGGCCGCCCGCACTTTGAGGCAGTAGTCAATGTCGTTAAACGCGACCGCAAGTTCCTCCGTGAAGCCGCCGACCGAGAGAAAGAGTTCCTTCTTTGTCAGCAGGCAGGCCGCCGTCACCGCCGAGTAGTCCTGGGCGGTCAGCGCGCGGTGGAAGTAGCTGTTCTGCACTTCGTGGAGACCGATGAAGGTGTGCCCTGCAATGCCGCCGAAGCCGATGACCACGCCCGCGTGCTGTATCGTATCGTCCTCGTAGAGGAGGCGGCAGCCGACCGCGCCGACATCTTCCCGCTGTCCGTAGCCGAGAAGCTCCCGCACCGTGTCCGGGTTGATGAGTTCCACGTCGTTGTTCATAAAGAGCAGATATTCGCCCTTCGCATAGCGGACGCCGAAGTTATTGATTGCCGAAAAATTGAAGCCACCTTCGTAGTAAACAACCTTGACCTCAGGCAACTCCTTCTGAATCGCCTCATAATAGGCAAAGGTCTCGGGATCGGTCGAATTGTTCTCGACGACAATGAACTCCAGATTCTTGTAAGTTCCCTTCTCGAGGAGAGAGCGCATTGCCTTGTCCAGATCCTCGCGATGGTCCTTATTCGGGATGACCACCGAGACGAGCGGTTCCTCCGTCAAATCAAAAATCGTGTGGTAGATGCCGTAGTCCACCCCCTTTTTAACCTCTCTGATCTTTAGCTCCGGGTAGACGCGCTCGTAATGCGCGCGAATCGCCCTTGCGCCCGCCTCGAAGGCGTAGAGCTTGCTCTCCGGGTTCGAGGCCGTCGAGTTCATGTGACAGCGCCAGTGATAGAGCACCTTCGGGACATGGACAATGTGCCGCGCTTTCTCGGTCACGCGGAAGATAAAGTCATAGTCCTGGGCGCCGTCATAGGCCGCGTCAAACTGCCCGACCGTGTCGAGAAGACTTTTCCGCACCGCAAAGAGATGGCAGATATAGTTGACGGAGCCGAGCAGATCCGGGTTAAAGTCCGGCTTAAAATGCGGGTCAAAGAGGGAGCCGCCGTCCATGTCGAGCTTATCCTCGTCGGAATAGAGGCAGTCGGTTTCCGGCTCCTTCACAACGACCTCGGCAAAGGAGAAGAGCGCTTCGGGCGGCAGAATATCGTCGTGGTCGCAGAGCACCACAAAATCGCCTGTCGCAAGGGCGAGCGCCGCGTTCGTATTTCCCGCGATGCCGCGGTTCTCGCCGAGCACCGTATAACGGATTCTCGGATCGCGCGCCGCATACTCCCGGAGAACAGCTTCCGTGTCCTTCCCGGGGCGGCTGCCGTCCGCAAGGCAGATTTCAAACTTCGTATAGGTCTGCGCGAGCAGGGAGTCGAGGAGCGCCTTCAAATAAACTGTCGGCGTCTCAAAAAGCGGAATCACAATCGAAAAGAGAGGCGACGTACTGTCAAAGACCGTTTCCCGCTGCCGCTGTAGCTCTGCCTCCGTGGGGCGGGTCTTCTCGTACCACTCGGCGTACTCGTAGTCCGAGTCTATGCCCTGCAATTTGTTCTTGGACTTCAAAAAGAGCTTTTTCAGGCCGTGCTTCTTGAAATAGTCAAAGGCCACGCGCACGGTCTCCATATTGCAGAGATCCTTGATTTTCTCCATGCGCTTATGTGCAACCGAAGAGCGCTTCGCAATCAGCTCTTCGTTGTATTTGATGCGCGCCTTATGCCCCTCAACAGAGATGACCAGATAGTAATTCTTGCCTCTCTCGTAGGGAAAGCGGATGTCAAAGCCGTACTCTTTTTCCGAAGTCGCGTGATAGTAAATCTGGCTCACATCGTCCCGGCGTGTCCGCACCAGCTTAAACGGCAGAGGGCGGTGTGCCTCATCTTCGACCGAAAATGTCGCTTCGCTCCCCGGATTCCGCCCGATGGCCCAGCCGTTTAGGGTGATGTAGTTTTCCCGAATGCGCACCACGTCGACTCTGTACTTCATCGCGTCTCCTCCGCGTCTTCGCTGTCAAAATTAAGTCGCTCTGCCTCGACCACCAGCGGGCGCTTCATGACGCGCTGATTGATGGTCAGCACATATTCACCGACCATGCCGATGAAGAAAATCTGCACCGCGCCGAGAAAGAGCATGCCGATTAAGAGCGGCGCTAACCCCGCCTGGAAGCGGTCCCAGTAGAGGAGCTTCAGCACGAGGTAGATGAGCGCGATCACAACGCTCACCACCAGGGTGATGCCGCCGAGGAAGGTCGCGAGCCGCAGGCCGAACTTCGTATAGGAGGTCACCGAGAGCATGGCTGCGTCATAGAGCTTATAAAGATTGTTGCTCGTCTTGCCCGCGCGGCGCTTCGGCTGGTCGTAGGGAATTTCCTTCCGGCGATAGCCGAGTTCCGCGACAATGCCGCGGAGAAAAGGCGTCGGGTCATCGAGATCCCGGAGTACCTGAATAAAACTCTTATCGTAGAGGCCGAAGCCCGTGAAGTGCTCAATCTGATCCACCTCGGAGAGCTTCCGGATCCACTTATAATAGAGCGAGCGAAGGTGATACATGAGCGGATTCTCTGCGCTGTGGGTCTTGATCCCGATTGCGATTTTGTAGCCCTCTTCCCAGGCCGCGACATATTTCACAATCATCTCGGGCGGGTCCTGGAAATCCGCTGCCATCAGCACCGTCGCATCGCCGGTAGACTGGAGCATCCCGTAGTAGGGCGAGTTGAACTGCCCGAAGTTTTTGGCGTTAAAAATTGCCTTGATTTTATGATTCTCCGCACAAAGTGCGCGGAGATATTCTCTGGTTCTGTCCTGCGAATCGTTGTCAATGAAGATGAGTTCGTAATCATAGGCTGCGAGCTCATGCCGAAAGAGGCCCACCAGCGTTTCCGCCATCGGCCCGACATTTTCCTCTTCGTTATAGCAGGGAATCACAACGCTGATTTTTTTCATGCCTGCTTTTCCTCTCCTCCCGGCGAAAGGCGCACCATCACCTTGATTAAATCCTGCGGTTTGCGCCGCATGAGTTCGAGCCCTTCCGCAAGTGCCGGAAAACCCGTGAGCTTATGCGTGACCATGCGCCCGGGCTCTATTCTGCCGGCCTTCACGAGGCGCAGAAGCCGCTCCATCCGCGCTCTTCCGCCCTTGCAGAGTTCGAGGTGAACGGTCTTTCCCGCCATTCCTCTGCCGCCGGAAAACTTCGGAATCCCGATATCGCCGTCGCCGGGATAATGCTTTAAGTTCACGACGCGGCCGATGCCGTAGCGCACCATGTCGACAGCCTCCCGAAAGGTATCGTCGTTGCCGCCGCAGACAAAGACCGCATCCGCGCCCCGTCCGCCGGTTCTCGCCATAATCTGCTCCCGGATATCGCCGTCCTTATAACTCAGCACCTCTGTCGCGCCGAATTCGAGGGCGCGCCGCACACTGATTTCCCGTGTGCCGACCGCATAAATCTCCGCAGCTCCCTTAAGTGCGGCGCCCTGTACGGCCATGAGCCCCACCGCGCCGATGCCGAGCACCACGACCGTGTCGCCGAATTTGAGTTCCGCTGCCTCAACGCCGGTAAAGCCTGTCGTCACCATGTCGACACACATCAGCGCATCCTCGAGGCTCACGCCTTCCGGCACTTTTGCGAGGGTCGTGTCGGCATCCGCAATGCCGAATGCCTCGGCAAAGACGCCCGGAATGCTCCGCCCGAGCGCATTGCCCGAGAAGGGGCGCCCCGCATGGCGGTCGTTTCCCTCCTGGATTTCGACATTCCGCCAGTCCGGCGTGATGGCCGGCACCGCGACCAAGTCGCCGACCCGAAAGTCCCGCACGCGGCTTGCGACCGCCTTGACCCGCGCAATGCACTCATGCCCGAGAATCAGGTTGTCGGGCTTCTTGGAACCGCTCCCGTACACTGTGTTGACATCCGAACTGCAGGGCGCCACAACCACCGGCTCCAGAACGGCGCCGTACGGCTCCTCGAGTAACGGATACGGCGCGCTGTCAATGAGCGCCGCCTGTCCGGGTCTCTCCAGTACAAATGCTCTCATGCCTCTCTCCTGTCCGTAAGACGCTCGGGTCTGTCGCTCCGGAGCGTCCAAATCTCGGTGTCCGCCGGAAACTTCTCGCGGATGCGCGCCGCAATCTCTTCCGTGTAGCCCGGCGCGACAATCAGAATACAAGTTGCCGGGTCCGCCGCGGCTGCATCCGGCGAGACAATCGGGATGTGCGAAGCGGGGGCAATGTGTCCCTGCTTAAAGGGCGCGGAGTCGATGATATAGCAGATTTTATCGCCAAGTCCAAGGGAAGCCGCAATCGAAAAGCCCTGGTGCGAAGCGCCCCAGATTGCGACCTTGCCGCGCGCCGCCGCCGCATTCACAAGCCCGGTGATGTCCCGCGCAATGGTCTTCTGCTTTTCGATGAGTCCCGAGACATCCGGTCTCGCTTTCTTTTTCACCCAGACCGAAATCGTATCGCGGTTTACGCGCTCTTTCCGCAGAACGTCGAAACCGCAGCGGTTCATCAGCGAACTTAAGCTGTCCTCGGTGAAATAGGAAAGATGATCCGGAATGAACTCGTAGAAGCTGTTTTCTTCGAGAATATACTCAAAGCTCGGCACCGTCACAAGCCCTGCGCCGCCTACCGTCAGATTGTTCGCAATCGCGCGGAGATAGGCCGCCGGATCCGGCTGATGCTCGAGAAAATTAAACGAGGTGAAGGCATCAAAAGGCCCGTTCTCGAAAATCTGATCCTCCCGCTCCGGGTATTCCTCCGCGACCGTGAGCCCCTTTTCGCGCGCCTTTACAACGAGTTCGTGAAAGTGCTCCATCCCGTAGGCCTTGACCGGATACGCCGCGAGAATCGAGAGAAATTCCCCCTGCCCGCAACCCGCTTCCAGAATCTTCTTTCCCTCTAAGTGGAAGGCCGGAATCCAGGCGTCGTACTGCGCGCGGCGAAGCTTGTCCATGGTCTCCGAGTAGCCGCCGGAGCGTATCACATCGCGATAGTAGGCGACAGGCTCGCTGTCGAGCTGCGTGAGCCCGCAACCCGTGCAGGCGCAGAGCCTGAGTGTGACCCCGCGCTCGGTCGCCGCATCCTCCGGGCGCGGCAGATGCTGCGCCGCGGCCGGCATGTTCTCAATGGTAAGCAGCGGCTCCGCGGAAAGCGGCGCACCGCAGGCAATACATCTCTTCACAGCTGTTTCCTCCCTCAGTTCTCTCCGTTTGCGGTATCCGAGAGCAAGTCCCGCACGCCCGCGCGAAAACCGGTTTCGGGCGTCCAGTCTATGCTCCGCAGTAATTTCGAAATGTTCGGCGCGAGATAGGGCGTTCCCTCGGGCCCTGTCTCCCGCGGCTCAAAGTGCGCAAGCGCGGCAGGCTGTCCCGCCGTCTCAAATATCTCTTCGACAAAACACCGCAGAGATCGCGTGTCGAGGCTCGCGACATTGAAGATTTCGCCCTGCATGCTTCTCTCGGCTTCGCCGAGCAAGCGAAGGGCGCGAACGGCATCCCTGAGCGCCAAAAAGTTCCACTGCTGCGCACAGGGGCCGAAGCGCACTTCCTCTCCCGCCGCGGCCGCCTTGACCGCGGTCGGCACAATCGCGGTCTCGTGATCCCCCGGCCCGTAGACCGAGAAGATGCGAAGGTGGCGGTAGTCTGCGCCGAGACGCGCCGCGATCTCTCCCCCGCGCGCCGAAAAAGCGAGCTTGGCGCGCCCATACTCCGAAATCGGACGGCAGGACGTCTGCTCGTCAATCGCTGTGCCCGGCATCTCCCCGCTTCGAACGCGTTCCAGTGTAACACCGTACTCGGCCTGCGAGCCCGCAAACAGAAAGCGCTTCGCGCCGAATTCCGCCGCGAGCGCTACCATGTCCTCCGAGGCCGCTAAGTTTCTGTCCTGGATTTCCCTGTCCATGCGTCCGCGCTGTCCCACGCCGCCCCAGGCAAGGTGGAAGCAGACATCTAACGGCAGCGCCTCCGCTGCCGTCAGTTCCCGCTCCAGATTTTGTCGCAGCGCTGTCCTGTCTTCCATGTCGCCGGAAAACAGGTGAAAGCCGACTCCCGTGAGCGGCAGGCCCGTCCGCCCTGTCTTTTCCCGGAGCGGCGCAAACACTTCATGCCCCGCATCGAGTAGCTCTTTTGCGAGTGCAAGCCCCAAAAAGCTGCTTGCACCGCTTAAGAGCACTCTCACGGCCGATACCTCGGCACAATCATATTCTCATCCAACTCCTCATCGCTCAGAAACGGAACCAGCTCCTCAAGCGGCGGGCTCACCATGCTGCCGTCCGGCAGACGCTTTCCGCCGGACTTCGGCTCAAAGTTCTGGTCGGTATCCACGAAGATCTCGCAGAGCATCGGTCCCTCTGCCGCGAGCGTCTTTTGTATCGCCTCATCAATCTCATCGTTATTCCGCGCTGCGACATAAGGCAACTCGAACGCTGCCGCAATCTTTTCGAAAGACGGGAAGCTGAGGTCCCCGCTGTCGCTGCCTATGCCGATCAGCGGCTGGTCGCCGAAGAAGTTGCGCTCGGTCTGGCGAATCGAGTGATAGCCATCGTTGTTGATGAGGAAAATCTTAATCGGCATCTTCGCGCCGGAGATGGTCTGCAGTTCCTGCAGATTCATCATGATGCTGCCGTCGCCGGTCAGGAGGACAATATCGCGCCCGTAGCGCTCACGATCCTCGTTGGCCTTCGCCGCACCGATTGCCGCAGGCAAATCATAGCCCATCGAGGCAATCGCGGAGTTCGAGATGAAGCGCTGTCCCTTTTTAATCCGGTAGGCATGGCCGCCGACCACGCAGGCGGATCCGTTGCCGACCACGGTAATCGTGTTTTCCGGTACCGCGTCGCCGAGTTTCCGAATCAGCGCATAGACATTCGCCGGGCGCGAAGCCGGAACTGCAAGGTGCTTTTCCTGTACGACCGGATAGCGCTCCACCCAGTACTTGCAGGTCTCGCTCCAGCTCATACCGCGAAGCCCCTCGCCGCCGCCGAAAATCGGCGTCTGCTTTTCATCCAGCACCTCGTTCATGACCGTTAAAAGATCCTTCGCATCCGCATGGACCGGGAGCGAAACATGAATCGTAGGCTTCTTCAATTCCTCCGCGTCGATGTCGTTCACAATCGTGAAGGCTTCGCGCGCCCACGCCTTCGACTGGAAGCCGACCTGACGCACACTGAGACGAGAGCCCACCGAGAAGACCAGATCCGCATTCTGAACCGCAAAGTTACCCGGGCGATCGCCGAAGTTACCCGGACGTCCCGCGTAAAGCGGGTCATCGCTCGGGAGGCAGTCCTCGGAATCCCAGCCGACCACAACCGGAATGCCGAGTTTCCGCGCGACCGCAAGGAATTCCGCGTGCGCGTTCGCAATCCGAATGCCGTTGCCCGCGTTAAAGACCGGGCGCTTGGACGCGGCAATGCGGTCAATGATTTCCTCCGCGAGTTCCCGTGTCACCTTCTTCGGCAGCACAGCGCGGTACTCGCCCTTCCCGGCCTCGTCCTCGGGGATTTTATGCGCCGAGGGTGTCGCAAAGCCGTCGCCGCCCGCCTCGTAGTTCTCGGGGTCAAAGCCCGGGAGCTCATCCGTCTCCACAAAGGCGCCCTGCACATCGAGCGGAATGTCAAGCCAGGTCGGACCCGGTCTGCCGCTCTCTGCGAGGTACAGCGCCTTCTCGAGGCAGTAGCGAATGCGCAGCGGATCCGTGACCATCTCACAGTACTTGGTCATCGCCGCGACCGATTTACAGATATCGAATTCCTGGTCGCCGAGCGCACGAATGTGCACACCCGACATGCGCGCCGTCCAGTCCGTCCGAATCTGACCCGAAAGCACCAGCATCGGGATGGAGTCCAGCCATGCGCCGACCACGCCGGTCAGGGCATTCGTGCCGCCGGGTCCTGTGGTCACACAGACCACGGCGGGCTTATTGTTGATGCGCGCGTAACACTCCGCAGCAATCGCACAGGCCTGCTCGTGATGGTTATACGTGATTGTGAGGCCGTCTTCATGGCCGAGGGCATTGTTTAAGTGCATCGCACCGCCGCCCACGACACTGAACCCGCGCACAATGCCGCTCTCTACCAGTTTTCTCGCAATGTAGTTGCTGACTTTAATCCGCATTTTCTCCTCCGGCTTGCAACTTTTTACTTGCCACCCGTCTGATGGCATACCGTTAAAAGTATACCACAAAGCACATATGCTGCATAGAATACGCCTGCCGCCGTAAACACGGAAGAATTCCTTACAATATGTTTACAGCTCTCCTAAGTCGCTTTTCACGCCGCAAATATCTGGTATAATTATTCTGACGAAAGGGGAAAGGAGGATTAACGCATGAAGAAAAAAGGGTTGCGAATTGCTCTGCTGTTCGCACTGGTCCTTTCCATGTCACAGGCAGCACCCGCATTTGCGGCGCATACGCTCGTTGATGCAAACAGCTATGTTCTCTCCAATACAGCGCAAGGTGTCGCTGTCACCGGAAAAGACGGTAAAGCGGTCTCCGGCTGGGTGCAGGACAAAGACGGAAATTTCTACTACTTTAAAAAAGGCGTCAGAAATTCCGGCTGGGATAAAATCAACGGAGACTGGTATTATTTTTACCCGGAGACAGGCGCACTTGCGCGGAATACCAAGGTCCTGAATTATGATGTGGATGATGACGGCCGCATGATTAAAGTTCACGAGTGGTAAGGCAATCGTTTCCTTGATCACGGCAAGAAAAAAGAAGCGCAACCGCGCTTCTTTTTTCTTGTCCTTTTAATGCCGCCACGCGCCGTCCGCATCCACATAGAATGTGTCCACCGTCGTATTCCGCGCCATCTCCCCGCTCTCCGGATAGAAGTAAGACCAGTGGTCACCGAGCTGTACCCAGCCCTTGGCCCTCTGTCCGTCCGCGAGCGCGTAATAGTACTTGTCGCCGCTCACAATCAGCTCATTGGCCGCCATCTTGCCGTAGGTCGGGGAATCCGGGTCTGCGTCCAGATAGTACATCTTTCCGTTCACATCCTGCCAGCCGCTCAACATCTCGCCGCTCTCTGCGAAATAATACCAGCCCGAGACAGCGCGCGCCCAGCCGGTGCGCATCTTCCCCTCAGAGCTGAAGAAATACCACTTGCCCTCAATCTTCTCAAAGCCGTCTTTCTTGAAGCTACCGTCTGGAAAGCGATACATCCAGGCGCCGCCGCTCTGAATCCAGCCCGCCTTCTCGATATTGCTGCCGTCGCCCTTGCCGGTCTGATCCCAGACTGCGCCCTGACCGTTCGAAACCTGCGCGGCATTGACCTTCTGGGTCTCCGACTCTGTGAAGCCGGAACTCTTGCCGCTGCCCTTCGCCTCGGTGCGGATGCGGAAGCTGTAGTTGCCGCTCTTCGTCATGTAGGGATAGAAGTTATAGCTGTTGCCCGTCACGCCGAAGACACGCTTCACAATGTCGCCGCCGCGCCGGAGCACAAGCTCATAGCTGCCGCTCGTGTTTGCGGGCTCACGCCAGCTCGCCTGGCCGAGCGCGCCCTTCTGCCAGCTTACCCCCTCCGGCTCCGCAAAATCGCCCTTGATGCCCGGGAAGCGAAGTCCCACAATAAGGCGCGTCTTGCTGCGCCGAAGCTCTGTCACCTTGACCGCATTGTCGGAGAGATGCACATCGCTCTCGCTCAAAGTCTGCGAAAAACTCCTGTCGCTGTCCGTGGTCCGGAGCACTGCCTCGACGCTAATCACACTGCCGACCGGCAGATTGTCACCGATACCGCCGGTCACGCGCACGCTCTCGAGCTGATAGGAATCCGCATTCACCCAGACTCCCAGTTCACCCTTGGCAGGATCCCCCTGCACAACACCGTCCCGCGTGATGCTCCCGCCCGTCTCGATCCGGTTCTTCGCATTGAGACGCACACTGCCGATTTTCTGTTTGGAAGCGGCCACCGCCGGTACCGCGGCAAAAGCCGACAAGAGCATTGCAGTCAATGCCGACAAAAGTATCTTTCTCGGTCTCATCTGATACCTCCTTCTGTGCAAACGGTACAAATAATTCTCTTCTCAATCAGTATACCGAATATTTCCGTCCGGAACAAGCCACTCGTACCGCTCCTTTTCTGTGCACTCCGTCATGCGACAAGCCCCGACTGCACAGACACTTCCCCTCTGTTTTTCCGCAAGGAGAAACAAGGGCATCAACAGCATCGAGTAGATATGGCAACGCCGCCGCAAGAGGGGCAGGCCGCCTGCTTTCTGACCATTTTCTCCAAACATACCGGTTCAGGCTAAGCGGACAAAAAGAGTTGGTGCTAGCTCCACCTTTTTCTGTGGCGAAAGCCTTTTGTCTACCTCCAGAAAGCCCACCACAAGAAGGGCAGATGGTATGCTTCATGACTTTTTCCTCCAAACATACCGGTTCCAGGAAGATGTAAGCAGAAAAAAAGATACCGGTTTTCCCCGCGGAAAACCGGTATCTGAAAAATGCTTCGGATTCTGCTTAGACCAGCTCGAGCAGCACTTCCATCGCTGCATCGCCCTTTCTCAGGCCGATCTTCACGATGCGGGTGTAACCGCCCTTTCTGCTCTCATACTTCGGTCCGTACTCATCGAAGAGCTTCGCAACAAGGTCAACCTTCTTGCCAGCCTTCTTGTGCTTCGGATCGAACTCGCCGACTGCGTAGAGCTTTGCGAGCATGTGACGTCTCGCGTTCATTCTGGACGGCTTGTCCTTCTTGATTTCCTTCTGAACCGTGTCATAGACAACGACTCTCTTGCCGTCTTTCTCTTCTCTGACGCGCTTGCCGTTTGCATCCTTGCGCGGCACTTTAGCCGTGACGCTCACGGTCTCGAAGTTGTCCTTCTCCTTCACTGCCAGCGCAATGAGGGGCTCGACCATCTTTCTGACTTCCTTCGCTCTCGCCTCGGTCGTCACAATCTTGCCGTTTGCGATGAGCGCCGTCGCCTGACTTCTCAGGAGAGCCAGTCTCACATCCGTTTTGCGTCCAAGCTTTCTGTACTTTGCCATTGGTTTTCTCCTCCGTTTGGGAGCGCGATCCGTGCCATATCGGGACTCATCGGAATCGCACCATACTCAGGGGCTGCCGCTGTCTTGCCGGGCAGCCTGTTATTGCTCTTCTTCTTCCTCTTCTTCGGTCTCCTCGCTCTGGCGCAGCTGCAGATTCAAATCCGCGAGCTTCTCCAGAACTTCATCGAGGGACTTCTTGCCGAGGTTGCGCACTTTCATCATATCTTCCGGCGTCTTGCTGATCAGCTCTTCGACCGTGTTGATGCCCGCGCGCTTCAGGCAGTTGTAAGAGCGCACCGAGAGCTCGAGCTCGTCGATGTTCATCTCAAGCACTTTCTCCTTCTCGTCGCTCTTCTTCTCGGACATGACCTCGACTCTGCGTGCATTCTCCGAGAGATCCACGAAAAGGCTCAGATGCTCCGAGAGCACCTTGGCCGCGAGGCTCACGGCCTCGTCCGGCGCTGCCGTTCCGTTGGTAAATACGTCAAGGGTCAGCTTATCGTAGTCCGTCATCTGACCGACACGGGTATTCTCGACGCGCATGTTGACGCGCTCCACCGGCGTGTAGATGGAATCCACCGCAATCACGCCGATCGGCAGGTCGCCCTGCGCCTTATTCTTCTCCGCGCTGACATAGCCGCGTCCGCTTGTAATCGTGAGTTCTGCCGAGAATTTCGTGCTGCCGCCGGAAATGGTCGCGATGACCTGATTCTTGTTCAGAATCTCAATGTCCGCATCGCACTGAATGTCTGCTGCAGTGACCACGCCCTCGCCCTCAAAATCAATGTAGGCGGTCTTCGGCTCTTTCGAGGAAGAATGATTCTTGATTGCAAGGCTCTTGATGTTCATGATGATTTCCGTCACATCTTCCTTGACCTGGGGGATGGACGAGAACTCATGGAGCACACCGGCAATCTTCACCTGGCTCACCGCCGTACCCGGCAGGGACGAGAGCATGATGCGGCGCAGGGAATTGCCCAGGGTCAGACCATAACCTCTCTCCAGCGGTTCACAGATGAAACGGCCAAACGTTTTGTCTTCGGAGATCTCAGCAATCTCGATATTTGGTTTCTGAAATTCGAACAAGAATGATACCCCCTTTAAATCTTTGGCCACGCATGGAAACACTCCGGAAAGTCCCACTTAGGGAGTCTCTCGGAAAGAGACTCCCTAGCGGTAGACATATTACTTGGAGTACAACTCAACGATCTGCAGTTCATCGACCGGAACGTCGATTTCCTCGCGGGACGGCAGTGCCTTGACTGCGCCCTTCAGATTCTCCTTATCGGACTCAAGCCAGGTCGGCACAATGCGACCGGAAGTCATCTCGATAATCTCCTTGTAGCGCTCCGAAGACTTCGCCTTCTCCTTAATCTCAACCGTGTCGCCGGCCTTGATCAGGTAGGAGGGGATGTTCACAATCTTGCCGTTCACAAGAACGTGTCTGTGACCGACAATCTGACGAGCCTCTCTTCTGGTTCTTGCCCAGCCGAGGCGGAAGATCACATTGTCCAGTCTGCTCTCGAGAAGAACCATCAGGTTCTCACCGACCTGTCCCTTCATACGGGACGCCTTCTCGAAATAGTTGCGGAACGGCTTCTCCAGCACACCGTAGATGAACTTTGCCTTCTGCTTCTCGCGAAGCTGAGAGCCGTACTCGCTCATCTTGCGATTTGCTCTTCTCAATTCTCTGTTGGATCTTTTATCGATGCCGAGGAATCCAGGCTCCAGGCCGAGAGATCTGCATCTTTTAAGAACAGGAACTCTGTTAACTGCCACTTTTCTACCTCCTGATTATACTCTTCTGCGCTTCGGCGGACGGCATCCGTTGTGCGGAACCGGGGTCACGTCCTTAATGCTGGTCACCTCAATGCCACACGCCGAGAGCGCGCGGATTGCGGCTTCACGCCCGGAACCCGGACCCTTCACCATCACGTCGACAGACTTTAAACCATGGATGATAGCTGCTTTTGCGGCAGTCTCTGCAGCCACGGAAGCTGCATACGGAGTAGATTTCTTTGAACCTCTGAATCCAAGGCCACCGGCACTTGCCCAGGACAGCGCATTGCCCTGTAAGTCGGTCAACGTAACAATCGTGTTGTTAAACGAAGACTGAATGTGTGCCTGGCCGCGTTCAACGTTTTTCTTAACGCGCTTCTTGGCGGACGCCTTCTTCGCGCTTGACATCTGCTGCTTTGCCATTAAACTAACCTACTTTCTCGTTTACTTGAACCAAGTTCGCTCCTGTCGTTAAAACATGCAACGTGATTCAATTCTGCGGTTACTAAAATTACTTCTTCTTATTAGCAACGGTCTTTCTCGGGCCTTTGCAGGTTCTTGCATTCGTCTTGGTCTTCTGACCGCGAACGGGCAAGCCCTTACGATGGCGAATTCCGCGATAGCAGCCGATTTCGGTGAGTCTCTTGATGTCCATAGCGATCTGTCTTCTCAGATCACCTTCAACAACCTGAGTTTCAGCGATCACTTCGGCAATCTTCTTGACTTCGTCATCGGTGAGATCCTTGACTCTCGTGTTCGGATCCACGCCGGCCTGGGACAGAATTCTGTTGGAACTCGTCACACCGATACCATAGATATAGGTGAGTCCGATTTCAACACGCTTCTCTCTCGGTAAATCAACGCCTGAAATACGAGCCATTGTGCTGTCTTCCTCCTGTATTATTTTTGCTGCGTCTTAGCCTTGTCTCTGCTTGTGCTTCGGGTTCTCGCAGATGATTCTGACGGAGCCCTTGCGCTTGATGACTTTGCACTTCTCGCACATCGGCTTGACTGAAGATCTGACTTTCATTGTGTGATACTCCTTTCATCTGCCAACAAAGTCGCCATAGTAGTATAGCAGTTTTGAGTCTGCTTTACAAGCCCATTGCGCACTTCCGCAGATTATTTATTTCTCCAAGTGATTCTGGCCTTGTTGAGGTCATAGGGGGATAATTCCACCGTCACCCGGTCGCCCGGGAGTATGCGGATATAATTCATTCTGAGCTTGCCTGAAATGTGTGCGAGCACCTGGTGACCATTTTCCAGTTCTACCTGAAACATCGCATTCGGCAGCTTCTCAATGACCTTGCCTTCCAGCTGGATTACGTCGGTCTTTGACATCCTACTGTCCTTTCGGTTTAATGCACTCTGTCCGGATCGTTCTTGCCGAGCGATAAAATCTCCGGTTCGCCGTCCGTAATCAGAATTGTGTTCTCGTAGTGGGCTGCGAGACTGCCGTCGGCCGTGGTCACGGTCCAGCCGTCATCGCCCCAATCCACTTCGTAGGTTCCGATGGTGATCATCGGCTCCAGGGCCAGGGTCATGCCCGCCTGCAGGCGGATACCCTTGCGGTTCATGCGGAAATTCGGAACTTCCGGATCCTCATGCATCTCGGTGCCGATGCCGTGGCCCACGAGGTCTCTCACGACTCCGTAGCCGCGCGACTCGGCGTAGTCGCCGATTGCACCGCAGATATCGTTTAAGTGATTGCCCGCCTTTGCAAAGCGGAGTCCCGCAAAGAAAGATTCCCGCGTCACATCAATCAGATCCTGCGCCTCTTTCGAGATTTCGCCGATGCCCCAGGTTCTGGCCGCATCGCTCTGCCAGCCCTTCCAGATGACACCGGTGTCGAGCGAGACAATATCGCCCTCGCGGATCACGCGCTTCTTCGAGGGAATGCCGTGGACAACTTCATCGTTCACGGAGACGCAGACACTCGCGGGATAGCCCTCATAGCCGAGAAACGAGGGAATGCAGTCATAGCCCCGAATCAGCTTCTCGCAGAGTTTGTCGATCTCAAGGGTCGTCATGCCCGGCTTCAGCGCCGCATGGAGCTCCTCATGCACCTTGGCGAGAATTTCACCCGCCTCCCGCATCAACTGAATCTCATGTTCCGATTTTACCGTCACTGCCATTTCTTAACTCCAATCTCCGGGGCCCGTCAGAGCAGCGCTTTGATTGCCTCGAACACTTCTCCCATCTCCTGCGTGCCGTCCACTTCCCGAAGCACCCCCTGTCCTCTGTAGTACTCAATCAGAGGCTTGGTCTGCTCATGGTAGACCTTAAGACGCGCCGCCACTGTCTCCGGCTTGTCGTCCGCGCGCTGCACGAGCGCATGGCCGCAGACATCGCAGATGTTCTCCGTCTTCGGTGCGCGATAGCGGACATGATAGCTCTCGCCGCAGTTCGGACAGCTGCGCCGTCCCTCCATGCGGTCGATGATGGCCTCATCCGGCACTTCGATATCGACCGCTTCGTCGATCTTCGTGCCCTCCGCCGCAAGTGCCTCGGTCAGCGCCTCCGCCTGCGGTATGGTCCGCGGGAAACCGTCCAGCACATAGCCCTCGCTGCAGTCCGCCTCGTGAATGCGGTCTTTCAGCATTCCGATGGTCACCCCATCCGGCACAAGACCGCCTGCGTCCATGTAGCGCTTGGCCTCAAGGCCGAGCGGCGTGCCCGCTTTGATGTTCGCGCGGAAGATATCTCCGGTCGAGATATGAGGAATCCGATAGTAATCCGCAATTCGTTTTGCCTGTGTCCCTTTTCCGGCGCCAGGAGCGCCGAGCATGACAATCTTCACTGCCTTCTCCTTTGCTAGCGTGCCCATCGCAATGTAGAGCATCCGGCGGACAAACTTGCCCGCCGGACGCCGCGCTCTGCGTTAATTTCCGAGGAAGCCTCTGTAGTTTTTCACCAGAGTGATCGACTCAATCGACTTCAGCGTCTCGAGAATTACGCCGACAATAATGATCAGAGAGTTTCCGGTGAACGTGAGCGAGCCGATGTTGAATACGCCCGAGATGAAAATCGGAATCACGGCAACAATCGTGAGTCCCGTCGCACCGAGAAAGATGACATACTTTAAAACTTCACTCAGATAGTCACTGGTCGGACGCCCCGGACGGATACCCGGGATGAAACCGCCGGACTTCTTCATGTTGTTCGCGACCTCCAGCGGGTTGAACGTGATGGAGGTGTAGAAATACGCGAACAGGATGATGAGCACAATGTAAAGCACCAGACCGACCGAGTAAGCCGGACGCTCGGGCTTTAACCAGTTCGACGAGTTCAGAACCATGATGATCTTACCCGGAATGCTCGCATAGTCCACATTGAAGAACTGCGCGATAACAACCGGCATCGACATAATCGAGCTGGCGAAGATAACCGGGATCACGCCTGCGGTGTTGACCTTCAACGGAATCTCCGAGGACTGTCCGTTGCTCATCATTCTTCTGCCCTGCATCTTCGCCGTGTACTGCACCGGAATGTGGCGCTCCGCGTCGCAGAGCAGCACGACAAAGACAGTCATGAGCAGGATGAAGGCCACAATAATCAGGCCCACAACCACTGCCGTCGCCGGCGACTTCGCGTTCATAATGAAGCGCTCCCAGAGCGTTGCGAAGTCGTTCGGAATCGAGGACAGAATGTTAATCAAAAGCACAATCGAAATGCCGTTGCCGACACCCTTCTCCGTGATTCTCTCGCCGATCCACATCAGGAAGGCGGAGCCCGCGGTCATCGCCGCAATCGTGACGAAGACACTCTTCAGGGTGAAGTGGGTCAGAAGACCCTGGCTGCCGAAACCGACCGCCATGGCAATCGACTGAATGAGTGCGAGCGCAACCGTCAGGTAACGCGTATAGCTCAGCATTTTCTTTCTGCCGTCCTCGCCCTCCCGCTGCAGCTCTTCGAGCTGCGGGATGGCAATTGTCATCAGTTCCATGATAATGGAAGAGGTGATGTAAGGCGTGATGCTGAGCGCCAGCACACTCATCTGCTCAAACGAGCCGCCGGTGATCGCATTGAAGAAATTGAATGCGTTGCCGGCGCCCTGACGCTGCTGTTCAAAGAAGTTCTTCAGATAATCCGTATTCACGCCCGGAATGGGAAGATTGCTTCCAAAGCGGATCACAATCAGCATCAGCAGGGTGAAAAGAAGACGATCTCGAACCTCCTTGACTTTTAATGCCTTTTGGAGACTCTTCAGCATGTTTACAGCACCTCGCAGGTACCGCCCACAGCCTCAATCTTTGCCTTTGCGCCCTCGCTGACTGCGTTGACCTTGACGGTCAGCTTCTTCGTGAGCTCGCCGTTGCCAAGGATCTTCACGCCGTCGCGTGCGTGAGAAATGATGCCGAGTGCAATCAGCGACTCAGCCGTCACTTCACTTCCGTTCTCGAACTTCTCAAGTCTCTCGACATTGACCGCCACGATATCCTTCGTGTTGCGGTTCTTGAAGCCTCTCTTCGGAAGGCGTCTGTACAGCGGCATCTGGCCGCCTTCGAAACCCGGTCTCGGAGCGCCGGAACGCGCCTTCTGACCCTTGTGTCCCTTACCGGCAGTCTTTCCGTTGCCGGATCCGTGACCGCGGCCGCGTCTGAAGTTGTCAGAGTGGACAGCGCCCTCAGCCGGTCTCAAATTCGATAAATCCATGACTGAACCTCCTATCCTTATTCTTCTACTTCTTCGACACGCACAAGGTGTCTCACACGCCAAACCATGCCGCGCATCGCTGCGTTGTCCGGCATGACGACGGTCTTATGCATTTTCTTGAGTCCCAGCGCTGCTACAGTCGCTCTCTGCTTCGGAATTGCGCCGATCGGGGACTTGACAAGAGTAATCTTAAGCTGTTTCGCCATGTTCCTGTCCTCCTTTTCAGCCGAGAATGTCTTCCACGGACTTGCCGCGTCTCTTTGCAATCTCCTCCGGAGAGCGGATTGCCTTGAGTCCTTCCAGCGTCGCGAGCACAACATTGGTCTTGTTGTTCGAGCCGAGCGACTTGGTACGGATGTTCTGGATGCCTGCAAGCTCCACAACCGCACGAGCCGGGCCGCCTGCGATGATACCGGTACCTTCCGGTGCGCGCTTCATCAGCACCACGGCGCTGCCGTACTCACCCGTGAAGTCGTGCGGGATGCTCTTGTTCTCGTCAATTGCAACCGTGACAATGTTCTTCATTGCCGCCTCTTTGCCCTTGCGAATAGCCTCCGGAACCTCACCTGCCTTGCCGAGTCCGACACCGACCTTGCCCTTGCCGTCTCCTACAACCACGAGAGCGGAGAAACGCATCGTGCGGCCGCCCTTGACGGTCTTGCTGACGCGCTTGATGGCGACGACCTTGTCGTTGTACTCAGAATTCTTCTGATCGTTTCTATCGCGATTCATTGCCATTGTCTTCTGTTCCCCCTCTTAGAATTGTAAGCCGGCTTCGCGTGCAGCGTCTGCGAGCGCCTGGATCTTACCCGTATAGAGGAATCCACCTCTGTCAAACACGACGGCGCTGATGCCCTGCTCCTTCGCGCGCTCTGCGATGAGCTTGCCGACATATGCAGCAGCTTCCACGGTATCCGTGTGCTCCAGTGCGCTCTTCGCCTCCTTCTCCAGCGTGGAAGCAGCGACGAGGGTACGGCCGACCGTATCGTCGATAATCTGCGCGTACATATGGCTGTTGCTGCGGAACACGGAGAGGCGCGGTCTCTGCGCAGTGCCGCTCAGGTGGCTGCGCATTCTCCAGTGCTTCTTCTCGCGGACAGCTTTTCTGGATTCTTTGCTTACCATAATAAAACCCTCCTAATTATTTCTTACCGGTCTTACCGACCTTGCGTCTGATGGTCTCCGTAGCGTACTTGATACCCTTGCCCTTATACGGCTCAGGCAGTCTCTTCTCACGGATCACGGCAGCATGCTGTCCGACTTTCTCTTTATCGATACCCTGCACCTTGATGATATTCTGACCGTCGAGGACCGTCGTGACGCCTTCCGGATCCTCCATCTCGACCGGATGAGAATAACCAAGAGACAGGACGAGTTTGCTTCCCTGCTTAGCGGCTCTGTAACCAACACCGTTGATCTCCAGAACCTTCTCATAGCCCTCAGTCACGCCGACTACCATGTTCTTGATCAGTGTTCTCGTGAGACCGTGCAGCGACTTGATTCTCTTCAAGTCGTTGGGTCTTGTGACAATAATCTCGCTGCCTTCCTGCTTGATCTCAAGCTCAGCGGGCAGCACTCTCTCCAGCGTACCCTTCGGACCTTTTACAGTCACAAGATTATTTTCTGCGATTGTGACAGTGACGCCTGCCGGAATCGCGATAGGCATTCTTCCAATTCGTGACATGCCGATTTCCTCCTGATGTCGTTAAAATGATCGGGATCTTATGTGCATTTCATGCGGCAATTTCTTACCAGATAAATGCTAAAACCTCACCGCCCACACCTAAACGGCGTGCTTCCTTGTCTGTGATGACGCCCTGGTTTGTGGAGATGATTGCAGTGCCGAGGCCGCCGAGAACCTTCGGCATATCTTCCTTGCCCGCGTAGATACGAAGACCGGGCTTGGAGATTCTCTTCAGACCGCTAAGGATGCGGTCGTTCTTGGTTGCGCCGTACTTCAGCGTGATACGAATGTCCTGGAAGCCCTTGTTCTCGACGAACTCGTACTTCTCGACATAGCCCTCGTTCACAAGAATGTCGGCAATTGCGACCTTCATCTTGGAAGCCGGGACATCGACCACATCATGCTTTGCAGTATTTGCATTGCGGATTCTTGTCAGCATATCTGCAATCGGATCGTTCGTTGTCATGGAATGTTTCCTCCTGTTGGATTTCTATCAGCTTCGCCTTACCAGCTTGCCTTCGTGACACCGGGGATCTGCCCCTTGTAAGCGAGCTCTCTAAAGCAGATACGGCAAATTCCGTACTTTCTGAGATAAGCGTGAGGGCGTCCGCAGATTCTGCAGCGGTTGTACTCTCTGGTGGAGAACTTCGCCGGACGCGCCTGCTTGATCTTCATCGACTTCTTAGCCATGAGTCTTTTCCCTCCTGATTATTTGGCAAACGGCATGTTGAACAGCGTTAACAGGTAGCGCGCCTCTTCGTCCGTCTGTGCCGTGGTGACAAAAATGATGTCCATGCCGCGCACCTTGTCGATCTTGTCGTACTCGATCTCCGGGAAAATCAGCTGCTCTTTGATACCCATTGCGTAGTTGCCTCTGCCGTCAAAGGAGTTCGGGTTCACACCTCTGAAGTCGCGGACACGCGGCAGTGCGAGGTTGATCAGACGATCGGCGAACTCATACATCTTCTCGCCGCGCAGCGTCACCTTGCAACCGATCGGCATATCCTCACGAATCTTGAAGTTTGCGACCGACTTCTTGGACTTCGTAATCACTGCCTTCTGGCCCGCAATGATCTCCAGGTCGCGGACTGCAGCCTCGAGGACCTTTGCGTTCTCCTTCGCCTCGCCGACACCCATGTTGATCACGATCTTGTCGAGCTTCGGGACCTGCATCGGATTCTTGTATCCGAACTTCTCAATCATCTTTGCGACAAGCTCGTTGTCGTAGATTTCTCTTAATCTAGCTCTAGCCACTTGGAATGCTCCTCCTCTCTGCGTTAGTCGATGACCTTGCCGCTCTTCTTTGCGACACGGACCTTCTTGCCGTCTCTCAGCTCAAAGCCGACCTTCGTGCGCTCACCGTTCACGAGGAGCGCCACGTTCGAGACGTGAATGGAACCTTCCTTGCTCACGATGCCGCCGTTCTGGTTCTGCGGGCTCGGCTTCTGGTGCTTCTGCACCATGTTGCAACCCTCGACGATGACTCTGTCCTTCGCCGCGTCCACATGCAGCACCTTGCCGCTCTTGCCCTTGTCCTTGCCAGCGATGATCTGAACGTTATCGTTCTTCTTAATCTTGCGCATTGCGGACCTCCTTATAATACTTCCGGAGCAAGGGAAACGATCTTCATGAACTGCTTTTCACGAAGCTCTCTTGCCACCGGCCCGAAAATGCGGGTACCTGTCGGCGTCTTGTCATCCTTGATGATGACTGCCGCGTTCTCGTCAAAGGTGATGTAAGAGCCGTCTTTTCTGCGTGTCTTCTGCACCGTGCGAACCACGACTGCCTTGACGACATCACCCTTCTTAACAACGCCGCCCGGCGTTGCGTCCTTAACGGACGCCACAATCACATCGCCGATGTGCGCATATCTTCTGGTTGAACCGCCCATCACGCGGATGCAAAGGAGTTCCTTCGCACCGGTGTTGTCGGCAACTCTCAAGCGTGTTTCCTGCTGAATCATGCCGGATACTCCCTTCCTCTACTCGATTATCTCGCCTTCTCGACGATCTCAACCAGTCTCCATCTCTTATCCTTCGAGAGCGGTCTGGTCTCCATGATTCTGACTCTGTCACCGATTCTGCACTCATTGTTCTCATCGTGCGCCTTGAACTTCTTGGTCTGCTTGATGATCTTGCCGTACAGCGGGTGCTTCACGTGATCCTCGACCGCAACCGTGATGGTCTTATCCATCTTGTCGCTGACGACCTTGCCGACACGTGTCTTTCTAAGATTTCTCTCTTCCACGGTTTATCTCCTTTCGGCTCACGCTCTCGCCTGTTCCGTGATAACGGTCTGGATTCTCGCGATGTTCTTGCGAACCTCGCTGATTCTCGCAGTGTTATCCAGCTGGCTGGTGGCATTCTGGAATCTCAGGTTGAAAAGCTCCTTCTTCGCGGAGACCAATGCCTCTCTCAGCTCAGCTGCACTCTTCGCTCTTAACTCTTCGACATACTTATTCGTTTTCACTCTGTTCACCGCCTTCTGCAGTCACTGCGGAAACTCCGTCCACGCCTGCGTTGACCTCTTCCTTGGAAGCAATCTTGCACTTGCACGGAAGCTTGTGCATTGCGAGGCGCAGTGCCTCTCTAGCATCAGCCTCTGCGACGCCGTCGATCTCAAAGAGAACGCGTCCGGGCTTGACAACAGCCACCCAGTACTCCGTGGAGCCCTTACCGGAACCCATTCGGGTCTCAGCCGGCTTTGCGGTGACAGGCTTGTCCGGGAAAATCTTGATCCAGACCTTACCGCCACGCTTCGTATAACGGGTCAGTGCGACACGGGCCGCCTCAATCTGATTGCTCCGGATCCAGCAGGGTTCCTGAGCAACAAGACCGAAGGAGCCGTCCGTGATTCTGTTTCCGCGCATTGCTTTTCCGGCCATGGAACCGCGGAACTGCTTTCTGTGCTTGACTCTCTTAGGCATTAACATAGTTTATTTCGCGCTCCCTTCTCTGGTCTCAGCTCTCGCCGGCAGAACTTCGCCCTTGTAAATCCAGACCTTGACGCCGACCTTACCGTAGGTCGTGTCTGCCTCGGCGAAGCCGTAGTCGATGTCCGCGCGCAGGGTCTGCAGCGGAATGGTACCCTCCGAGTAGAACTCGCTTCTTGCGATATCCGCACCGCCGAGACGGCCTGCGCAGCAAGTCTTGATGCCGAGGATGCCCGACTTCATGCTTCTCTGCATTGCGGACTTCATCGCGCGGCGGAAAGAGGTTCTGTTCTCAAGCTGCTGCGCGATGTTCTCTGCGACGAGCTGTGCCTCTCTGTCCGGTCTCTTGATCTCCTTGATGTCGATGAAGACCTTCTTCTCGGTGAGCTTCGCAACTTCCTTCTTCAGCTTCTCGATCTCTGCGCCCTGCTTGCCGATGACCACACCCGGCTTTGCCGTGTGAATGATCACGCGAACTCGGTCCGAAGCGCGCTCAATCTCGATGTCGCTCACGCCGGAGGCATAGAGTCTCTTCTTCAGGAACTTCCGGATGTTGTAGTCCTCGACTAAGTTGTCCGCGAAGTCTCCCTCTGCGAACCATCTGGAGTCCCAGTCTTTGATCACGCCGACTCTAAGGCCGTGCGGGTTAACCTTCTGTCCCATTCTCTACCTCCTCATCTCTCGTCCAGAACAACCGTGATGTGGCTCATTCTCTTGAAGATTCTGTAGGCTCTACCCTGCGCTCTCGGGTGGACTCTCTTCATGATGGGGCCGTTGCTTGCATAGCACTCTGCGATGTAGAGTTTGTCAGCCTGCAAGTTGTTGTTGTTCTCTGCGTTCGCGATTGCGGACTCCACGAGCTTCTTAATGACGCCGGAAGCATATCTGGGATTGTAAGCCAGGATGCCGAGCGCCGTCTTCACGTCTTTGCCTCTGATTGCGTCCAGTACGAAGCATGCCTTCTGTACCGGGATTCTCGCATAAGAAAGCTTTGCAGACGGTCTCTTGTCGTTCTGTGCGTTTCTCTCTCTCTTAAACTGGGATCTATGTACTTTCTTGTGTACGTTAGCCATGTTGAAACCCTCCTTTCAAACCTTTCTTAATTATCTGGGCGACCCGACCTTCTTCTCGTCTGCGCCGTGACCTCTGTAGGTGCGCGTCGCAACGAACTCGCCGAGTTTGTGTCCGACCATGTCCTCGGTGACATAGACCGGGACATGCTTTCTGCCGTCGTGAACCGCGATCGTGAGACCGACCATAGCCGGGAAGATCGTGGAGCGGCGGGACCAGGTCTTGATAACCGACTTCTGGCCGGATTTGTTCATTTCTTCGACCTTCTTGAGCAGGCTCTCGTCTGCGAAGGGTCCTTTCTTCAGTGAACGTGCCATCTGTATCCTCCCTTAATTAGGCCTTGCCGTTTCTTCTTCTGACAATCAGCTTATTGGACTGCTTATTCTTCTTTCTGGTCTTGAGGCCCATAGCCGGCTTGCCCCAAGGTGTGCACGGACCCGGGCGACCGATCGGCGCTCTGCCCTCACCACCACCGTGCGGGTGATCGTTCGGGTTCATGACAGAACCGCGGACCGTCGGGCGGATGCCCATGTGGCGCTTTCTGCCTGCCTTACCGAGGTTGATGAGGTTGTGCTCACCGTTGCCGACGCTGCCCATCGTTGCGCGGCAGTTAATCGGCACCATTCTCATCTCGCCGGACGGGAGACGAAGCGTTGCGTACTTGCCTTCCTTTGCCATGAGCTGCGCGGTGATGCCTGCAGCGCGTGCAAGCTGTGCGCCCTTGCCCGGGTAAAGCTCGATGTTGTGAATCTCGGAACCGACCGGAATGAGTGCAAGCGGAAGGCAGTTGCCCACTCTCGCCTCAGCCTTGTCGCCGCTCATCACGGTCTGGCCGACCGTGAGGCCCTGCGGAGCCAGGATGTATGCCTTTGCGCCGTCCGCATAGCAGAGCAGTGCAATGTTAGCCGTTCTGTTCGGATCGTACTCGATCGCAACAACCTTTGCCGGGATGTTGTCCTTCGAATTTCTCTTGAAATCGATGATTCTGTACTTTCTTCTCGCACCGCCGCCTCTGTGTCTGACCGTAATCTTACCCTGCGCGTTGCGTCCAGCGTGCTTCTTCTTGCTGACGACCAGGGACTTCTCCGGCGTGGATTTCGTGATCTCAGCGAAATCGGAACCCGTCATGTTTCTTCTCGACGGAGTATACGCGGTATACTTTCTAATTCCCATTGTCTTCTCCTTTAGTTTGTTATCGCGGATTCACACCGCATAGTTTGAGGCATTACAGACCCTGGAAGATCTCGATCTCCTTGGAGTCTGCGGTGAGCTGCACAATTGCCTTCTTGCTCTTCGCGGTCTGACCGACGGTCATGCCTCTGCGCTTGGTCTTGGTCGGGCGGTTCATCGTGTTGACGCTCTTAACCTTAGCGCCCGCGAACATTTTCTCCACCGCTTCCTTGATCATCGTCTTGTTTGCTTCCGGATGAACCAGGAAGCAGTATCTCTTCTCCGCCATGCCTGCCATGCTCTTCTCGGTGACCAGCGGCTTGAGGATTACATCATAGTACTGAATGCTTGCCATTATGCGTATACCTCCTCAATCGTGGCGACAACGTCCTTCGACGTGACCACCGTGTTGTACTTCAGAATGTCGTACACGTTGATGGTCTTCGGCGATGCCGTCTTGACGCCGGCAATGTTTCTCGCGGAGAGAACCGTGGTCTTATCGTTCTCCGGTGCGACAACCAGTGCCTTCTGTACCTTCAGGTTCTTCAGGGTCTCTGCCATCTTCTTCGTCTTGACCTCGCTGAGCTCAAAGCTCTCGAGGACAATGAACTTCTGCTCCTGAACGCGGCTCGAGAGTGCGCAGCGAAGTGCCTGGCGCTTCTCCTTCTTGTTCAGCGTGATGGTGTAGTCTCTCGGGGTCGGTGCGAAGACAACGCCGCCGCCCTTCCACTGCGGAGATCTCGTGGAACCCTGTCTTGCGTGACCGGTGCCCTTCTGTCTCCACGGCTTTCTGCCGCCTCCGGAAACCTCGGAGCGGGTCTTCGCCTTCTGCGTGCCCTGGCGCTTATTGGCGAGCTGTGCGACCACAGCCATATGTACGAGATGCTCGTTCAGCTCTACGCCGAACACAGCGTCATTCAGTTCGATCGTTCCGACTTCTTTGCCGTCGGTGTTGTAAACAGATACGTTTGCCATCTTGCGTTCCTCCTTTCCTCTCGAATTACTTCTTGCTCTTCACGGTCTCGCAAAGCGTGACCAGAGCTTTTCTGGAACCCGGGATTGCGCCCTTGACCAGAATGAGGTTGTTCTCAGCGTCGACTCGCACGACCTCAAGGTTCTGCGTCGTGACCGTCACATGGCCCATGTGGCCCGGCATTCCCTTGCCCTTGAACACGCGGCTCGGATCCGAAGAGGAACCGTTGGAACCCTGGTGTCTGTGGAACTTGGAACCGTGTGCCATCGGTCCGCGGTGCTGACCGTTCTTCTTGATGGCACCCTGGAAGCCCTTACCCTTGGAGACAGCCGTCGCGTCGACCTTGTCGCCCGCCGCGAAAATATCTGCCTTGATGACATCCTTCACGTTGAACGACGCCGCGTTCTCGAAGCGGAACTCTCTGAGGAAACGACCCGCCTTGAACACCTCTCTCTTGTGCTCGCCGCGCGTCACAACTTCCTTCTCGATGCCTGCCTTCTCGAGCTGACCTGCATCCGGCTTGTTCACGAGCTTTGCGCGAATCTCACCGTATGCGACCTGAACCGCATTGTAGCCGTCGCTCTCTTCGGTCTTGACGCGAGTCACGACGCAGGGACCTGCCTGCAGCACCGTGACCGGCACAAGCACGCCGGCCTCATTGTAGACCTGGGTCATACCGACCTTTGTTGCAAGAATTGCCTTTTTCATTTCTTCCTCCTGTTTATCCTACAGCGGAGCGCCGGGGCGCTCATACTAGAGCAGGATATTATTTTGTCTTCATGCGGATGTCAATGTGAACGCCCGCAGGCATTTCGAGACGAGACAGTGCATCGACGGTCTTATCCGTCGGCGCGAGAACGTCGATAAGTCTCTTATGCGTTCTCTGCTCGAACTGCTCACGGCTGTCCTTATACTTGTGGACCGCACGAAGAATTGTAACTACCTCTTTCTTGGTCGGCAGCGGAATCGGGCCGGAAACCTTAGCTCCCGTTCTCTTCACCGTGTCGACAATCTTTCCGGCAGACTGATCAACCAGCTTGTGATCATACGCCTTCAACGTGATTCTCATTACCTGATTTGCCATAAAAAAAGTCGCCTCCTTTTCGCACTTTTTTAAAGTACGACAAGCGGTGACTGTACACAGTGCCGTGTGTGTCCTCCCGGAAACATCACAGCAGGCCTTCTCTCTTTCGAAATCCGGCGCTCTTCGTTTGTACAGTGACTTGTCGTCAGTATCGAGACTTGACATTCGCTCCGCGGAACTCCTGCTCTTTCGAGACAGCAACCTCTCACTTCACAGCTATCATGTCACAGCGCCGTATAGCATACCACAAAAAAAAGAGCTGTGCAAGTAGTGTCACAGCTCTTTTTTTCGCTTTAGTGAGCGGATTCCGACTCCTCCGGCATGGTCGCACTGAGCGGCGGCTCAACAGCCTTGCTCGTGCTCTCCGGCTTCACATAGTTGCCGGCCTTGTTCTTCTTAATCTTCGTCACCTTGCCGGTCGGGCCGTCGTCTGCCTTTGCGGACTCGTGTGCGCCGGTCTCCTCTGTAGCATTCTCTTCAGCCTCTTCCTTGGCCTCTTCGTCTGCCTCCGACTGCTCGATCGAGGAAAGCTCCTCCGGCGAATACGTGTCATAGACGACATTCTCATCGCCCGGATCCGTGCTCTCGCCCGCTACCGTGCTTGCGCCCTCACTTGTCGCCGCCGACTCTGCCGTGCTGCTCTCGGATGCCGCCGTCGTGTCGCTGTTCTTCTTTTTTGCGCCGCAAGCGGTCGCAAGCATCAGGCTCGCCGCCGCAAGGAGCACAACTGCCATCTTCTTTTTCATAAGGTTCCCTCCGTTGTGAACTTCTGTCACTCAGTTTCCGCTATTCTAGCACGACAACAAAATTCTTGAAAGCTTTCCGCGAAAATACAAGAAAGTTGTAAGAAAGCGCCTTGAAGCCCTCCGCTCCCTTTGCTAGACTAGACCCGTATATTCGCTGAGAGAGGAGGCTGCTATGCTGAGAGCCGATCGCTGGAAAGACTATGAAGTATTGGACTGCTCCGGAGGTGAAAAACTGGAGCGCTGGGGGAACTTTTTTTTGGTGCGCCCGGACCCGCAGGTCATATGGCGCGGCGACAAAAAAGATCCCCACTGGAGAAAGCCGGATGCGCACTACCACCGAAGTAACCGCGGGGGCGGTGACTGGGAGTTCTTCTCCCTGCCAAAGCAGTGGGACATCTCCTATGCGCTTCCCGCTTCCCTTGCGAATCCCCGCACGAGTACGCTCCGCTTCCAGTTAAAACCCTTCCGCTTTAAGCACACCGGACTCTTTCCGGAGCAGGCGGCGAACTGGGACCGCTTTTCTTCCATTATTAACGGCGCGGTACAGCAGGGGCGTCCCGTGCGCGTCCTAAATCTCTTTGCCTACACCGGCGGCGCGACACTCGCTGCGGCGGCCGCGGGCGCGGAAGTGACCCATGTCGACGCGAGCAAGGGCATGGTCGCCTGGGCCAAGGAGAACGCAGAGTCCTCTGGGCTCTCGGCGGCACCGATTCGCTGGCTCGTCGATGACTGCGCAAAATTCGTCCAGCGCGAACTCCGGCGCGGTCACCGCTACGACGCCATCATCATGGATCCGCCCTCCTACGGGCGCGGCCCGAACGGCGAGCTCTGGAAACTTGAGGATACGCTCTACGACCTCCTGGTCGACTGTGCCGCACTGCTCTCCGACACGCCGCTCTTCTTCCTGATCAGCTCCTATACGACGGGACTGCAGGCATCCGTCCTCTCCTACCTGCTCGGCGACCTCATTGTGCCGCGCTTTTGCGGAACGATTGCCGCCGAGGAACTCGGTCTTCCGATCAGCGGAAACGGCCTCACCTTGCCCTGCGGCGCGAGCGGCCTCTGGATTGCGCCCTGATGCGGCATAAAATGCCATCTCATCCGTACAAAAAAAGAGCAGCTTTCGGGCTGCTCTTTTCGATGTTTACAGATCCTCTTCGCACTTGGCGACGGCACTCTCCGCCTTCTCCTCATTGAAGACAATGCCGGTAATTGCCCTGCCGTAGCGCTCAAACATCGCCGCCGGGCAGGAAATGCTGTTGTCGATGATGTCGCGATTCGGCACCATACCCGTGCTGTCCACGTGTACCTTAAAGCGAATTTCGCCGTCCCGCATGTCGAGCTCAAAGTTGCCGAGCTTCAGATTATAATTCGCGCGGCAGGTAAACTCCGCCATTTCCTTCATCATGCGCGCATCGTCCTTATCGGCGCCGATCGGCGAAATCGCATAGCAGGTATAGGACTGCTGGCCGACCACAATCACATAGCGGATCTGCTGCAGCTTGCCGTCAATCGAAAGGCCGAAGCGGAACACCCCTGTCTCCTCATCAAACGAAATCTTCCAATCGTTCTCAATCAGATAGTTGTCAATTGCCTCCGCGAGCTCGCGCGAATACTCTCTCTCTGCCATCTTGCCCCCTCCGTCGTACTTATTTTCTTCCTTAGATATTCTACCACGACTTGCACCTTCACTCCAGCGGAATCACTGCTCTTCCAGTATCTTTGTCGCCGCCGTAGCGAGATCATCGGCGACAAGATCCGGTGTGACCGCATACTTTCCGTCTCGTCCGGCCTCTCCGGTCTTAACCAGCACCGTTCTGACGCCGGCATTTTTGCCGCACTGCATATCGCTCGTCGTATCGCCGACCAGATAGCAGGCCGAGAGATCCAGATGATAGCGCTCCGCCGCGCGGCGTAGCATACCAATCTTCGGCTTCCGGCAGTCGCAATCGATTTTCAGTTCCTTCACCTCGCCCGGAAAACCGCTGTCCGGGTGATGCGGGCAGTAAAAGACATCGTCCACAAAGGCGCCCTCGCGCCCGAGCAGGGTCTTCATCTTGTTGAAGATGGTCTCGAGCTCCGCTTCGCTCGTCTCGCCGCGGGCCACAACAGGCTGGTTGCTCACAACAATCGTGAGAAACGCTGAGCTGTTCAGCTGTCTCAGTCCTTCTGCCGCACAGGGCAGGAGTTCCAATTCATCCGGCCTTCTCACAAAGCCGTTGTAGCGGTTGATGACGCCGTCCCGGTCGAGGAACACCGCGCGCTGCGGGAATTCCAGATTCCGCTTTGCCGGAAAGCCCGACTTCCACTCTTCCTCGGCCGCACGAATGCGATCCACTGTGCCGACATCCTTTACATACTCCGGCGAACGGTAGGCGTAAATCGCCTCACCCGCAGCCGCCATGGGTGCTAAAATCTCCTTCTCAAAGTCCGTTTTTTTGACTTCGGGGACGCAGCGCAACATGTCACGCGACAGAATGTAAATGCCTGCGTTCACGAGATTGTCCTGCCAGCCCGTCCGCACATTGTGCTTGGAGTCAAAGCCCGTGACGCGGTTCTCGCTGTCTGTCACAATGAGGTCCGAGTCGTAGGGATGGGCATTCGGGTGCGCAAAGAGCAGGCACGCCGCCCGCTTTTCGAGGAAAAAGCGCTCCATCCGCGCAAGATCAATGTCAAAGCGGATGTCGCCGAAGAGGAGCAAAAAGTGCTCGCTTTCGATTTTCGGCAAAAGCAGCGGAAATGCGCCCGCCGTGCCGAGCGGCGCTGTCTCTTCGACATAGTCGAGCTCCAGACCGAACGCAGCGCCGTCCCCGAAGTAGTCGATAATCTTCTCCTTCAGGTGTCCGACCACAAGGGTCACGCGCCGTATCCCGTAGCGCTTCAGTTGCTCGAGTTGCCATTCAAGCAGGGGCTTTCCGAGGAACGGAGCCATGGGCTTCGGAATTTCGTCTTTTGTGAGCGCCGCGAGGCGACTGCCCTTGCCGCCCGCCATGATTACTGCCTGCATCTTTGCTCCTCTCCGTTTTGTTTGCTGTTTTCTGGTCGATTATACCATAAAATGTCCTTTTTCCGGCGGAACATTCTATTTTTCATTTTCACGGCGCACTGCTATACTAAGTCCGAAAACAGCAATTGTTGCTATTATTGTTTCGTGTAAGGGGGTACTCATGAAGGGATTTATGAAAGAGTTCAAGGAGTTCGCGCTGAAGGGCAACGTCCTCGACATGGCGGTCGGTGTGATTATCGGCGGTGCGTTCAGCACCATCGTGAAGTCTCTGGTCGACGACATTCTCATGCCGTTACTCGGTATGATTCTCGGCCGGATTAACATCGCTTCGCTCGCGCTGACCATCCCGAATCCGCTCGGTGGCGAGGCTGTCTCGCTCGCCTACGGCACGTTCTTACAGAACGTCCTGAACTTCTTCTTCATCGCACTCGCGGTCTTCTGCATTGTGAAGGCGGCAAATACGGTCAGCAAGAAGAAAGAGGAGAAGCCCGAGGATCCGAAGCCGAGCAAAGAAGAGATTCTGCTCACCGAGATTCGCGACGCACTCCGCGAGAAGCACTGACTTTCGCAAAAAAGAACAGCCGGGCACACGCCCCGCTGTTCTTTTTTTTTGCATACGTTCCGTTCGGCGACTCAGCGCCCCTCTCGCAGTTCCTTGACTCTGTAGTAGAGCACCAGATGGACCGCCTGCGCAAAACTGCCGTCCTCGATGGCCCGCCGAAGTTCCTCCTCACCGAGATGTAGATAGACCACACACTCGGTCTCATCGAGTTCCTGTGCGGTGACGGTCTCACAGTCCTCTGCGAGAAAACAGTGCGCGCGACTCGTGCCCATAGTGGGGTTCGCATAGAGACTGCCAAGGTCCGTCCAGCGTGCCGCGACCGAACCGGTCTCCTCGCGGAGTTCCCGCTTGGCGGCGTCGAGCGGCGTCTCGCCCGCCTCAATGCCGCCCGCCGGAAACTCGGTCGTGACTTCGTCGATTCCGACGCGAAACTGTCTCACACAGATATATTTCCCCTGCTTGTCGAGCGCCGCAATCACAACAAAGTCGCGCCCCGTATAGTGGTAAAACGGGGCTACCGTCTTGCCGTTCGGCATGCGGTAAGTTGCCTCCCGAAAATCGACCCATCTGTCCTTCCGGACAATTTTGTCCTCTAATTTTTTCCAGCGAAGATTCTCGTCCATCGTTCTTCTCCTCTCTTCTGATTGGTCCGCTCAGCGCCGACGCCGACTCCGGTGACTCGGCATCCGTGTTTCCACTTCACGGCTTTCCTCCCGCTGCCGCTTCCGGAGCGCAAGTTGCAATCCTTCCCCCGCATTCAGGATCCACTGCAAAAGATAGTTCAGTCCGTAGCAGATGAAAAGCAACACCGTCGGATGCATGCGCTGCGGGAAAAAGAGCCCGAGCAGGCAGTAGACATAGCTGCAGACCGAGAACCAGACAAAGAACCAAATCGTCAGACGGAGTGCCGGGAGCCGGACAGCAAACCAGACCGCCGCAATGCCGAGCAGCGTGCCCGCCGCAAGGAAGGGCAACAACTTCAGCCAGGCACCGCTCTGCAGCGCCGCCCAGACATGATTCAGCGGAATCGACAGCGTCTCGACAAGCTCATCGCCCGCAATCGCGTCCTGCCCTTTGTCCGCCACGCGGTTCAAAAGCTTCGAGAGCAGCGGCAAAATCCAGATCTGAAAGAGCAGCTGATAGCCCGCGTTCAGATTTTTCTCGTACTTGGTGCTCATCTTCACTTCGACCAGCGACAGCGCGCGCGACACAAGCAACGACAAAAAGTAAGAGAGTGCGAGCGCCTGTGCGACGCCGAGCTTTTTCAGCTGATAGAGGCTGCCCTGGTAGCCGTAGACGCTGCTTCCGAAGAAGAGCTTCATCACATCATGGAAGGAGCTGATGCGCCCCGTGAGCCAGGTGATAATCCAGAGCAGTCCGCAGATCAGGGCGAGTAACAGCGTCTGCTCCCGGCTCGCTTTGAGCGAGAGGAGCGGTTTCTTTTTCGGCTCCGCCTTTTTTGCGCTGCCGAACTTCCGGGCCTTCGTCAAAACCTGTAAGAGGACGGCGGAGAGTCCCGCCGCGAGCAGTCCGAGCAGCAACTGCAGCCCGCCGTTGAGGAGCGCCGCATGTCCCGCGAGCCAGATTGCCGCGGAGAGCGCACTTGCAAGCAACGTAGGGAAAAAGTTTCTCAGGCCCAAAACGCGCAGACTCACGAAGAACGGATAGAGGTACAGGAGCGCCGCCGCTACCTGCCACCCGAGCTGCCGGTCCCAGTTTGTTTTCATCCGGAACACGCCCGCCAGCACATCCGCGAGCGAATGCACGAGACTGTCCGTGAAATGCCCCGTCATAAACCACGCCGTCGTAAAGTGATTGTCCAGCAGCGTATACGGGCGCAGGCAGGCAAAGAGATACAGGAAAAAACCGAGCAGCACAAAGCCCGCAAGCTGCAAGGCCCGTGTCTCCCGCACCAGGGCGCCGAGTGCGAGCAACATTGTAAAGAGCAGCTGGAAGAGCAGAATCAACACGAAGAAAAGCAGAAGCATCGCATCCAGCTCACTCTCCGTTCGAAAACTGCGCGCCGCAACGGCCCTCGGCAGGGAGAGTGGCCCGCCGGCCGCCCGCAAACTCCAATACAACAGAAAACATCCCAAAAAAAGAACGGCAGCGCGGAAGCACTGCCGTCTGAGCTGCTCAAGCATGGTCTGCCTCGCCGCCCGTGCGGCTCACCGTATCCTCGCCCATAATGCGGTCAAAATCCTTTTTCTCCGACGAAAAACTCGACGTGCAGCCCGCGCCGCAACTGCCGCAGTTTCCGCAACAGCCGGTGCTGTGCTGATGACTGCCGTGTCTCAGGATAAAGCGGGTGATGAGAACGATTCCCACAAGAATCGCAAGTGCCAACAGAGTGGTATATATATTTGTTCCGTCTGCCATAATACACCTCCTGCGCTTTCGCGCTGTTTCATTGTAGCCCCAATCCAACATTTTGTCATTAAGGATTTCGTAACGTCTGGTCACATAATATTCAGAATAGTTTTCGACAAACTTCAAGCATTATCGCAGCGCTTCTTCTATACTAAATGCATAATAAATGCACAAAGCACGGGAACACTCCCCCGGTTTTGAAACCCCCACCCTAATGGAAAAAGCCTCCGCCGGTAACGGAGGCTTTTTCCATGTCTTTTTTTACCTGAAATCTTTTCTACCGGGCAAACATATTGATTCTTCCGCAATGTTCCCGCAAGAGAGAAAAACTTTTCGCAGGCCTTTTTACGCAAAGCCCCTCCGCAAGAGGGACGGATGGCCCGCTTACCTATGCTTCTCCCCAAACATACTGCCGTTTTTGCCATCGCGCCGTTTATTTCAGATATTTGTCCATGATATTGCAGAAGTCGAAGGTCGCAAAATAGTCCTTCGGCGTCTCGGCGCGGCGAATCAACTGCACGGAACCGCCCTCACGGAGCAGAAGTTCCGCACTCCGAAGCTTGCCGTTATAGTTATAGCCCATCGAGAAACCGTGCGCACCCGTGTCGTGGATGTAGAGATAATCTCCCATCTCGATTTCCGGCAGCTCTCTGCCGATTGCGAACTTGTCGTTGTTCTCGCAGAGAGAGCCCGTGACATCGTAGACATGGTCGAGCGGCGCATCCTCCTTGCCGAGCACGGTAATGTGGTGATAGGCCCCGTACATGGCCGGGCGCATCAGATTCACAGCGCAGGCATCGACCCCGATATACTCTTTGTAGATGTGCTTCTCGTGAATGGCCTTCGTGACGAGTGCGCCGTAGGGTGCCAGCATAAAGCGCCCCATCTCCGCATAGATTGCAACATCGCCGAGCCCCGCAGGTGTCAGAATTTCCTCGTAGACCTTCCGCACCTCACGCCCGATTGTGAGAATGTCGTTTGCCTGCTGCTCCGGACGATAAGGCACGCCGACACCGCCCGAGAGGTTGATGAACGCAATCTCCGCGCCGGTCTCCTCTTTTAAACGCACCGCCTCACGGAACAGGACGCCTGCGAGCTTCGGATAATACTCGTTGGTCGTCGTATTGCTCGCGAGAAAAGCGTGCAGGCCGAAGCGCTTTACGCCCTTCGCCTTCAGAATGCGAAAGGCCTCGGTAATCTGCTCCGGCGTCATGCCGTACTTCGAGTCGCCCGGGTTATCCATGATGCCGTTCGAGAGTTCGAACATACCGCCCGGATTGTAGCGACAACTCATGGTCTCCGGAAGCTGTCCCAGCTCCTCTTCCACGCTCGCGATGTGGGTAATGTCATCCAGGTTAATGATGCCGCCGAGCTTCGCCGCGAGCGCGAACTCACCGGCCGGCGTGTCGTTCGAGGAGAACATAATCTGCTCGCCCGAGAAGCCGCAGGCATCGCTCATCATGAGCTCGGTCTCCGAAGAACAATCCACGCCGCAGCCGTATTCCTGCAAAATCTTTAAAAGGAACGGATTCGGCGTCGCCTTGACCGCAAAGTACTCGCGGAAGCCCTTATTCCAGGAAAACGCCTCCGTGACGCGCGCCGCATTTTCCCGGATGCCGCGCTCGTCGTAGATATGAAACGGCGTCGGGTACGTCTTTGCGATTTCCCGCGCCTGCTCCAGCGTCAAAAACGTCTTTTTCTTCGTCATACAATCTTACCTCACGATTCCAAGTGCTCATGTGTATAGAGATGGTCGCTGCAGTACTCATGGTCCCCCTTGCACTTGGAGCAATACCGAAACTCCAGCTCGGGGTTGGTGAGTTCAGTCCGCCCGCAAACCGTGCAGCGGTGGCGCGCAGTCTTCTCCGGTCCAGCCTCCCTCTTTCGCTTTGCGCCGTCAAGTGGGATAATCTTGGGGCGTGCACTGCCCTGCCGCAGCGCTCCCCCGGCTTTTACGCCCAAGAGACTCTTCAGCGCGCCAGACCAGTGGAGATAGAGCCCCAAATTGAGGAGCGAGAGCAGAATTGCAACCCGACTGCCCGCATTGCCCACAATGAAGTAGTAGAGCTCGATGCCGGCATAGAGTACACCGAGATAGATGGCGCGGACAGGAATCAGTCCCATGATATAAATCCGAAGATCCGGAAAGGTCAGCGCAAAGGCGAGAAAGAGCGATAGGTTCAGGGCGGACGGCGTGATCAGTGCGAAGCCGTGCACCACAAAATTCACGACAAAGGCCGCCGCAATGTGAAACAGAATGCCGAGAAACAAATAGAAGTTAAAGCGGAAGCAGCCCCAGCTCCGCTCCAGCATTCCCCCGATCCAGTAGTAAAAGAACAGCGCCATGAGTCCGTAAACCACAGTTTCTATGAGGTTGTTGCCGACGGTCGGCGGAAACAGGAGCCAGCTGACTAAACGCCAGACCTCCCCCTGCAGAATGGCGCCCGGGTTGAGCGCAAGATAAAGAAGATAGACCGACGGGTTTATAATCCACAGCACAAGTCCTATGGCATAGATTACGGTAAAAATGCGCATCACGTTCGGGATGGCAAAGCGCCCAAGGCGCTTCTCAAGGCGATCCAAGGTATTCATACACCCTCCTTCTGTTAAGAATAGAACTATTATCCGGTAAGAAAGGGGCTTTGTCAAATTGCGTTATCGCTTGCGTGCAGAGCGGCAGCCGCTTCTCTGAACGCACGTTCTCGTTTCTTGTTTTTCCCTATGTGCTGTGCTAGAATGTGTCACTATATATGGTATAATTGTTGTGTATGCGCTGTCACGGCGCAGGCGTCACATCATTGCAACTACTTTGAGGACAGTAAAGTATGGATAAGAAACAATACAGACTGGGCATCGACATCGGTTCCACGACCGTGAAGATTGCCATCTTAGACGAGAAGAACGAAGTGCTCTTCTCGGATTACCAGCGACACTTCGCGAACATTCAGGAGACCCTCGCCCGCCTTCTGGTCGAGGCGCGGGAAAAGCTCGGCGAGATTGATCTGGTGCCGATGATCACGGGATCCGGCGGCCTGACCCTCGCAACCCACTTAAACGTAACCTTCGTGCAGGAGGTCGTCGCGGTCGCGACAGCCTTAAAGGCGATTGCGCCGAAGACCGATGTCGCAATCGAGCTCGGCGGTGAGGACGCAAAGATCATCTACTTCACCGGCGGCATTGACCAGCGCATGAACGGCATCTGCGCGGGCGGCACGGGTTCTTTCATCGATCAGATGGCTTCTCTGCTCCAGACGGATGCCTCGGGTCTCAACGACTATGCGAAGAACTACAAGGCCATTTACCCGATTGCGGCGCGCTGCGGCGTGTTTGCGAAGTCGGACATTCAGCCTCTCATCAACGAGGGCGCAACCCGCGAAGACCTCGCGGCTTCGATTTTCCAGGCAGTTGTGAACCAGACCATCTCCGGCCTTGCCTGCGGCAAACCGATTCGCGGTCATGTCGCCTTCCTCGGCGGTCCGCTCCACTTTCTGCCGGAGTTAAAGAATGCGTTCATCCGCACCCTGAGACTCACCGACGAGTACATCATCGACCCCGATAACTCCCATCTCTTTGCGGCCATCGGCTCGGCCATGAGCGCAGAACAACAGGAGGGCGTCGAAATCACTGCACTCATCACCCGCCTGCAGAAGGGCGTCTCGATGGACCACGAGGTGCAGCGCCTCGCACCGCTCTTCCGGAATGAGGAAGAATACCGCGAATTCGAAGCGCGCCACACCGGCCATTCGGTCAAGTCCGGTGACTTCGAGAGCTACGAGGGCAAGATTTTCCTCGGCATCGACGCGGGTTCCACGACCACCAAGATTGCCCTGATCGGTGAGGACGGACAGCTTCTCTACAAGTTCTATTCGAGCAACGAGGGTTCGCCGCTCACCACCGCGATTCGCGCGGTCGAAGAAATTCAGAAGCGCATGAATCCGAACGCGGAGATTGTCTACTCCTGCTCAACCGGCTACGGCGAGGCGCTCTTAAAAGCCGCCTTCCAGCTCGACGAGGGCGAGGTTGAGACCATTTCGCACTACTATGCCGCTGCCTTTTTTGAACCCGACGTGGACTGTATTCTTGACATAGGCGGTCAAGATATGAAGTGCATCCGAATCAAGGACCACACCGTCGACTCCGTGCAGTTAAACGAGGCCTGCTCGGCGGGCTGCGGTTCCTTCATCGAGACCTTCGCAAAGTCGCTCGGCTACTCGGTGCAGGACTTCGCGAAAGAGGCGCTCTTTGCGAAGAACCCGGTGGACCTCGGCACCCGCTGTACGGTTTTCATGAACTCGAACGTCAAGCAGGCGCAGAAAGAGGGTGCAACCGTCGCCGATATCTCGGCGGGTCTCGCTTACTCTGTCATCAAGAATGCGCTCTTTAAGGTCATCAAGATTGCCGACGCGTCGAGTCTCGGCAAGCACATCGTGGTGCAGGGCGGTACCTTCTATAACGATGCCGTGCTCCGCGCCTTTGAGCGCACCGCGGAGTGTGAGTGCGTGCGCCCCGACATCGCCGGCATCATGGGCGCCTTCGGTGCGGCATTAATCGCGCGCGAGCGCTGGGAGCACCAGCCGACTACCATGCTGCCGCTCGACAAAATCATTGCGCTACAGTATAAGACTGCCATGACGCGCTGTCAGGGCTGTAACAACAAGTGCGTGCTCACCGTGAACCAGTTCGGCGGCGGCCGCCGCTTTATCTCGGGCAATCGCTGCGAGCGCGGTCTCGGCCTGGACCGGAAGAAGAAAGAAGTCCCGAACCTCTTTGACTACAAGATGCACCGCCTCTTTGACATTGAGACACTCTCCGAGGACCGGGCACCGCGCGGTACGATCGGCATTCCCCGCGTGTTGAACCTCTACGAAAACTATCCGTTCTGGGCGGTTTTCTTCCGTGAGCTCGGCTTCCGTGTTGTGCTTTCTCCGGTCTCGACCCGGAAAATCTACGAGCTCGGCATCGAGTCGATTCCCTCGGAGTCGGAGTGCTACCCGGCAAAGATTACGCACGGTCATGTGACCTGGCTCATCAAGAACGGCGTGAAGACCATCTTCTACCCCTGCATTCCCTACGAGCGGGATGAGGAGAACGGCGCCGGCAATCACTACAACTGCCCGATTGTCACGAGCTATGCCGAGAACATCAAGAACAATGTCGAGGAACTTGAGACCGAGCATGTCCGCTTCCTGAGCCCCTTCATGGCCTTTACGAACGAGAAGATTCTCTCTACGCAGCTCGAGAAAATCATGCAGCAGGAGTTCGACATTCCGGCGGCCGAGACCCGCGCCGCGGCACATGCGGGCTGGGGCGAGCTCATTCAGGCGAAGAAGGATGTCGAGGCCGAGGGCGAGCGCGCGGTACAGTGGTGTAAGGACAATAAAAAGCACGGCATTGTCCTCGCGGGCCGTCCCTATCACATCGACCCCGAAATTCACCACGGCATTCCGGACATGATTGCAGGCTTCGGACTTGCGGTTTTAACCGAGGACAGTGTCTCTCACCTCGGCAAAGTGGAGCGTCCGGTTGTGGTCTCCGACCAGTGGATGTACCATTCCCGCCTCTATGCGGCGGCGAGCTATGTGAAGAACACGGACGAGTTGGATCTCGTGCAGCTGAACTCCTTCGGCTGCGGCCTCGATGCAGTCACAACCGACCAGGTCTCCGATATTCTGACAGGCTCCGACAAGATTTACACCGTTCTGAAGATTGACGAGGTCAATAACCTCGGTGCAGCGCGCATCCGCATCCGCTCCCTGATTGCGGCACTCCGCGTCCGCGACCGGAAGCACTACCAGAGAACCGTGAAATCCGCGGCTTATGACCGTGTCCTCTTCACGAAGCAGATGAAGAAGGACAACTATACGATACTCTGCCCGCAGATGTCGCCGATTCACTTCGACCTGCTCGCACCGGCGATTTCGGCTTTCGGCTACAACGTGGTGCTCCTCGACAACGACGACCGCCGCGCGGTCGATATGGGCTTAAAGTACGTGAACAACGACGCCTGCTTCCCCTCGCTCTGCACGATCGGTCAGGTCATGGATGCCCTGCTCTCGGGCAAATACGACCTAAACCGCACTGCAATTTTCATGAGCCAGACCGGCGGCGGCTGCCGCGCTTCAAACTACATCGGCTTTATCCGCCGCGCCCTTGAGAAGGCCGGCATGGGACATATCCCGGTCATCTCGGTCAACGTAGGCAACATGGAGCAGAACCCGGGCTTTAAGGTCACGATTCCGATGGCCATCAAGGCAATTCAGGCGACCGTCTACGGCGATGTCATGATGCGCTGCCTCTACGCGACCCGCCCCTACGAAAAGGTACCGGGCAGCGCGGAGCAGCTCCACAAGAAGTGGCGCGCCATCTGCACCAAGGCGGTCTCCAAGCGGAATCCCGCGATGAACGAGTATCGCCGCATTGTCCGTGCAATTGTCAAGGACTTTGACGAGCTGCCGCGCCGTCCGGTCAAGAAGCCGCGCGTCGGCGTGGTCGGCGAAATTCTGGTCAAGTTCTCGCCGCTCGCAAACAACCACATTGTGGATCTTCTGGAGCGCGAGGGTGCCGAGGCTGTCATGCCGGACCTCCTCGACTTCATGTACTACTCCTTCTACAACTTAAACTTCAAGGCCGAGAACCTCGGCTTCTCGAAGAAGGGCGCTTTCCTCTGCAATGTGGGCATTAAGCTCATGGACTGGTTCCGCGCGGACGCAAAGGCAGCCCTCCGGAAGAGCAAACACTTCACCGAGCCCGGAGACATCCGCCACATGGCGGAGACCAGCTCCAAGTTCGTATCGCTCGGCAATATGACGGGCGAGGGCTGGTTCCTGACCGGTGAGATGTTAGAGCTCATTGAGAGCGGCGTAAAGAACATCGTCTGCACCCAGCCCTTCGGCTGCCTCCCGAACCATGTGGTCGGCAAGGGCGTGATCAAGCAGCTCCGCGCTTCCTATCCGGATGCGAACATCATTGCGGTCGACTACGACCCGGGTGCGTCCGAAGTGAACCAGTTAAACCGCATCAAGCTCATGCTCGCCATGGCGCAGAAAAACCTGCAGGGCGGTTCCTGTGCGACAAGTACCGAACCCCCTGAGGCGCCCGCCTCCTCCTGCGGTTGCGGCGGTCACGGCCACAGCGGCGGCTCCTGCGGCTGCTCGCACTGCGGTTAATGTTCCCGCGATGGACTTGCTCCCGTAAACCGAAAAACACCTCCGAAGCTTCCGCTTCGGAGGTGTTTTTTGATACCGTTATCATTTCCGCTCACTGAATGCCGCTGATTGTGACATTGCCCATTTCACTGCGAAGCAACAGGCGCTTGCCGCTGTTGCCGCGCTGTAGGAACTTGCTGTCCACGACCGCGCCCTGCGAGCGCACTGTCCCCTGCTCGGTCCGCGCAAAGCAATTAAAATCTGCGAGCGGCTCTGCGAGTGTGACTGTCAGATTCGAGAGTTCGGCATCTGCCTTAAAGTCATTTGTACGAAGCGCATCCGCGCGAAGTTCTCCCGCTGTCAGACTGAGCAGCGCGCGCTGCACAGTCACCGTCTGCAGCGTCACATCGCCGAGCTCTGCGGAAACCGTCAGACTGTCCGCATTTACACCCGTGATTGTCAAATCTCCGGCGCCGAGCGTAAAGCTGAGCGTCCCTAAGTTGGTGCCGCGCGGCACCGCAATGCGGAGCAGCTTGCCCGCCGTTCCGCTCTCCTTTACATAGAGCGTATCATTCTCGTGGTCTTCTGTCTGCAGCGCCGGTTCGCCATCGTAGTCAAAGTGAAAGTTGCCGTCAATGCTCTCCGCGAGTTCAACCGAGAGGCTGTCGCCCTCAACCGTCAGATTCCGGAAACGGCGCGCCAAGGTCTGCGGCGTCTCGGCTGCCGTGCTCTCTGTCGCCGTCGTCTCGGCTGCCGCATTCTCAGCGCTGCTCTCGACAGCTGCGAGTGTCTCACCGTCGGCTGCGGTCTCGGCTACGCTCTCTCCGCCCGCGGACTCTCCCCCTGCGAGCTGCTCTGCGCCGCTCTCGGTCTCTCCGGGCGCTTCCGCCGTGCTCTCTTCTCCGCTCTCCGTCGCATTGCTCTCGCTTGCGCGACTCTCCGCCGTGCCGCTCTCCGCTGCCGTCGTGCTCTCTGCCCTGCTCTCCGGGCGCGAAAAGCGCTCCGCAAACGAGGAACAGCCAGCCAAAAGCAGAAGGCTTCCGCCGAGCGCCGCGAGCAGCGCGCACATCCTTTTTTTCATCTGAAATCCTCCCAAACGGTACCTGAATTGTGATCGCCTTCAATTATCCAGTATGCCGAAAAAGAGGGCATATGTCAATTGACAGGAAGAACTGCTGTCTCTATACTGATACTATGAAAAGAAAATATCTCTCACCGAAAATTCAAAGTGCACATTTTGAGACAGAAAGCGATTCGATTTTCATCGACATCGTTCGCATGATGTTTCCGACTCTCAGTACGCTGGCTATTAGTAAATTGGCCGGATTCAACTTATTGGGCGACATCGTATCGATTGCCTATGCAGTGTATACCCTGCGCTTATTATGGCAGAACCGTCACGCCGAGAGTCCGACGAGCGCAGTTACCTTACAGATAGGTCGTGACATCCGCAAGCTGTTCGGCATCTGATATCCCGCTTGCCAACGCTTAACCGAAACAAAAAGACACAGCCGAGACGGTTGTGTCTTTTTGTGATGCCTCCATGTTTTTGTATTATCTTATCAACATACGTTCGGTTTTTAGTCTGCCGCCATAACTATTGTTCCTCATTATTGTCTTTTTGAATTCTGATTTCCCAATCATCAGGAAATCCAATGTGCTTCCGTTCGATAACCCCTTGATACGCATTCATCAGTTCCTTCACCATAGAAGCTACACTCTGATTCCAATCTTCCGAATCCGGATAAAGCTCTTTTAGAACACAGATAACTCCCCACAGCTTTCTTTTAGCGTCCTCTGACAAACCCGCAACTCCTCTGGGAATGGCTGTAAACGTCCTAAAGTAGAGACGATCATAATGCGCACAGAGATTTCTAAGATCCGTACAGCATCTAAGCCAGCTGTCCATCATTTTGTCATTGACGCTCGGATAATACGCTCTCACAAAGCTCTTTTTGTCACCTGTCTTTAAATCTCCGTAAAAGTATGCCGTCATTCCGAATGTAAAGAAACCAACAACAACCCATAGCGGAAAAGCACTCCCATACCGTTCATTGTGATGCTTGACAATAAGGCTGTTTTGCTGATGAGCAATCTCCTTATGTATCTTCTCTAGAAAAACCTCATGCTTATGCTTTCTGCCAAAGCTCTCTGCCTGATAATATCCGATAGGCCCATATCGCTCAGGCGCTGCATGAAAGTGAGCAAGAGCCGCTTTCAAACTCACTTCTATGACTTCTATGCTCTGAAACAGTATGCTTCTGAGTTTTCGATCGAATTCGTAAATCTGATAGACTTTCTCAATACAAGTCCCTTCTTGATACAGATCGGAACCTTCCATCCTGAAAGGCAAGAGATATCCCGTTAACCGGTAATACCCGATTCTTTTCAGAATGTTCTCACAACATTTATCATCCTTAATCCGGCAATTCCGCTGGCGCAAGCGCTCTATCTGTTCCTGATAAGTCAGAAACGGCTTACTCCTTCTCTCATCCTGCATGGGGTGGATTCTCTCCATATATCGGCTCAATATATAAAAATGTCCCCCCTGGGTCACTTCAGCGAGAGGTGCGGGGGGTCCTTACGCCATTATTATAATAATAATATTGACATTATTCAAGTATAACTCCTTCTGTAAAAAAAACCGCCGAGGCCAAAGCCTCGGCGGGGGGGTGCATAGGATCGATTACAGCGAGAGCACGTCCGCAAACGCCTGGATTGCGGTCTGTGCCTGACCGAAGTCTCTCATCTGCTGGTCAATGCCCAGCTTGATGTGCGGGATACCCGCATCGTCCAGAGCCTTCTTGAGGTACGGATACTCCATCTCCTCCGGATCGCAGAACTGCTGCATGAAGAGCACCAGACCCTGAGCGCCGCTCTTCTTCACAAGCTCTGCAACGAACTCGCCACGGCGATTCTTTGCGGACTGCGGATCGTAGAGCAGGATATCGTGGTCGCGGTTTGCGAACTGCACGGCGAGGTCTCTGACCGGATCGTCGGTTTCCGGCGCATCGGTCTTGAAGAAACGGCTCTCGTGCGCGACATCGTCCGCTGCGATTGCAATATGGTTGTCGTCGAAAATCTGCAGAAGCTTCGGGTTGTCGCAGATGATACCGCTCGTCACAACCTTGCTGCCCGTCCACTTTGCAGCCGGCAGCTTCTCAAGCTCTGCATTGAGCTCTTCGAGAAGCGGGGTATACTCGCTCTTTGCCATGAACCACGCGGACTTCAGCACCTGCATTCTCTTGACTGCCGTAATCACATCGCAGTGCTCGCTTGCGAGCTCCACAAAACGGCGCGCCGCACGGCGGTAACGGTTGTAGAGCTTGATGCTCGCCTGGAGTGCCTCCGGCGTAATTGCCTTCGAAGCAATCTTCTCAAGCTGGCGCTTGACCTCGTGATACTGGTCCATCGTGAACTGCAGTCCCCACTCCGCGAAACGGTTCTGCGGATGTGCAAGGAAGATGGTCGGCATCTTGCCGCCCATTGCCACGCGGATGTTCTGGGACATCGGGCGCAGCGTATCGCAGATGGTCGGCGTAATCACGCCGTCCAGTTCATCGAGGGTGCCGTTTAACAGCATCTCGAGACCCAGCTGTGCGATCGTGCAGTAGAACGTCGCGCAGTACTCCTTTGCCATGCTGATGGTCTGGTCGTTTGCACCCCAGACGCCCATCGGCACCATGCCTGCCGCATCGACAAGCTCTTCCGGCGCATAGTACGGAAGCACGCCGATGACCTTCTTGCCCTCTGCCTTATACTTCTTCAGCTGCGCCTTCGGATGTGCGGAGACCGCTGCAAACTTGTCTAACAATGCCTCGATGCTCATGCCTTACGCCTCCTTTGTCTCGTTGTTCTTCTCGTTTGCTTCCATTGCTTCCATGAGACCCTGGACTCTGGTCTCGTACTGCGCCGCATTGAAGTTACGCGGGTCAGCCTGGTCGCCGTCAAAGCCTGCGGTCGGAACACCGAGGTCCTTCGTAAAGCGTCTCTGCATCTCTGCCATATAGCCGGACCACGGCTTGCAGGAGCGGTTGTAGTGCACCAGAACGCCGTCGACCTTGTTGTCGCGGCAGATGCCCTCTCTCCACGCCACGCCCTGCTCAATGCAGACCGAGTTCGGCGCCTTGTAGTACGCTCTTGCCATGCCGTCCATGTCCTTGTAGACAAAGCCGAATGCCGGCGCATACACGACTGCCGTGACGTTGATGCCGTTCTCCTTCAGCGGCTTGAAAAGCTGCGGGAGTTTCGGCCAGCACGGAATGCCCTCGAACATGATGCGCTTCTTCTCCGGGAACGGAAGCGTCGTCGTGCCTTCCTTCACATTCTCCTCGAGGTCGCGCGCGAGCTGCTCGAATGCCTCTGCGGTCTCAACCTTGCCGCGTGCGGTAACGATATCCGCCATGTGGTTGAAGAGGTCAAAACCGGACATCGGCGCCGGCTTGTACTGGAGGTAGTCACAGACCTTGAGCCATGCCGTTGCCGAACGGTTTGCATTTGCACAGGCCTGCTCGAACTTCTTCTCGTCGAACTTCTTGCCGGAAATCTGCTCGAGCTGCTTGATTGCCGCATCGAACTGTGCGCGCACATACTTGACCTTGGAATCATCGACCTCGACATCGTTGTTGTACGGAATGTCGATCATGATGAGCGGGATGTTGTGAATGCGGGCAATGTTCTCATACCACTTGGTCATGCAGTTGCAGATGTTGTTGCAGCAGAGGACAAAGTCGGGCATCGGCATGAGGTTCTGACGGATCGGCTTCAATGCCTTTAAGCGCATTTCCTTCTCCGGGCCGTCCGGAAGCGCCTCGATCTCGTTGATGTTCACGAGCTCCTCGTACGGAACCTGGGTCTTCGGATCCTTCTTCGGCTTGCCGGTCTCGGGATCGATGACCACATTGCCGTTCTCATCCTTTAACGGCTTGCCGCTTGCCGGGTTGATGATGAACTCGCCCGTTGCCGGATCAAACTTTCTGCCGACGCGGAAGCCCTCTGCATACGCAAGGCTGATACGGGTATAACCGCAGATATCGTTGTCATACCCCATATCCTCCGCCGCCTGACAGAGCATTTCGCCGTCGCGGTTTGCCGCGATACCCGCTGCCTGGTTCTCCGGATAGACAACCTTCAGATCGAATGCCTCTGCGAGCTCGCAGGGGAACTTGGAGGAAGACCAGCCCACCGGCTCACCGCGCTTCTTTGCCTCTCTCGCCTGCTCGTAGACATCGTCCACGACTTTACGGAGTGCAAGGACGCCGGGGCTCACTTTCTTCTTTGCCGGCTTCTTCGCTTCCGTGTTCTTTACTTCTTCTGCCATTTCAATCGCCTCTTTTCTAAATATGGCTTATGCCTTGGCGTGCTTTAACGCGCCCTGATATGCAAACAGTGCCGCGCCGAGCGCACCGTTGTACTGTGTGAGCGGGGAAGTCTTGATCTCACAGCTCAACTGCTCCTCCAAAGCCTTCACCACGCCGTGGTTCTGTGCGACACCGCCCGTCATGACGACATCCGGTACAAGACCCACGCGGTGCACAAGTCCTGCGACTCTGCCCGCAATCGCTCTGTGGATACCTGCGATGATGTCCCGCTTGTCGGTGCCCTGCGCGAGCTGGCTGATGACCTCGCTCTCCGCAAAGACTGTGCAGGTCGAGCTGATACCGATGCGCTTCGTGGACTCCGCCGAGAGCGTCTCGAGGTCCTCAATGTTGACCTCCAGAACCCGCGCCATGACATCCAGGAAGCGTCCCGTTCCCGCCGCGCATTTGTCATTCATCTGGAAATTGACCATCGCGCCGTTCTCGATCTTCAAGACCTTCACGTCCTGGCCGCCGATGTCAATGACGGTGTGCACCTTCGGAAACAGGAAAAACGCACCCTTTGCGTGACAGGAGAGCTCACTCATCTGCTTGTCCGCAATACCTTCAAGGGAGTTGCGGCCGTAGCCGGTTGCGAGCGTGTAGTCCATGTCCTCGCGCGTCTTGCCCGCATTCTTCAGAACCTCCTCGATGGCGCGCTGAGGACCGGATGTACCGGTCCCCACGCTCACCAAGGATTTCGATACGATTTCCTTGCCGTCCTTTAGCATGATGCACTTGGAGGCAGTGGAACCGACGTCAATACCCAACGTGTAAATTGCCATAAAATTCTAACCTTCTAAACTTCTTTGCGAATGAGAATTAAGCCTTTGCTCCCGCGGTTTTCGCGTTCTGGCCGTTCTCATCATAGTCCTTGATAATTCTCGGGAGAATCATCTGGTGAACCGGGCAAATGGACTTCGGATTCTGGTAAGCAGCATCCGCAAATGCCACGACATAGTTTCTGATCTTCGGCATATCGACGATCTCATCGACCAAACCTGCCTTTGCGCAGTAAGCCGGGGTCGAGGTATCGATATAGTGCTGAATCAACTGGTTCATCTTGTCGATGGTGCCCTGGAGATCCTTGCCCGAATCCTGGTCCTTCACGAGACGGCGGCTGTACATAGCGCCTGCTGCGGTCTTACCGTACATGACGTTGATCTCGGTTGCAGCCGTACCGATCGAGAAGACATTGTTGTCATTGCCCTGCGGGCCGCCGAGCACGTAGTGTGCCGCTGCGGTACCCTTGCGGAGCGTAATCTCGAACATCGGGAGCTTCGTGGACTGGATCGAGTAGATCAAGCTCTGGCCGAGACCAAGCAGCTCTGCTTTCTCTGCCTCATTGTCGACATCGATACCGGTCGTATCCTGTACCCAGATGATCGGGAGACGGTCACGGCCGCAGAGGGTCACGAACTCGTTCATCTTGATCAGGCCCTGGCGATAGAGCTTGCCGCCCATACCCATAGCGCCCTTGCCTCTGTACTCCGGATAGTTCGGGTAGCCCTGCATTGCGAGCACACCCTGACGGTTCGCGACGACACCGACCGGAAGGCCGTTGACCTTCGCGATACCGGTGATCATCTCCGGGCCGTAGTCCTTCTTGTACTCCATGAACTCGCCGCCGTCGATGAGTGCCTTCAGGACATTGTACATGTCATAGGTGCGGCGGGTGTTGCGCGGAACGATGTCGTAGAGCTCCTCGCCCTGGATGGCCGGAGCCTTCGGCGTATCGACCCGGAAGAACTCCGGATTGAATGCCGGCATGTAGTCCATATACTTCTTGATGGAATCCAGAACGCCGAACTCCTCCGCATAGACCTCGCGGAAGAAACCGGTCACGTTGTAGTGGATGGAGACGGAGCCCGGCGGGTCGTTCTTCATCTTTCTGGTCGCATCGATCATGCCCTGTGCACCCTCGAGGTCAACGTACGGCTTCGAATCCATGCCGCCGACAATGCCTGCGCCGCCGACTGCCATGTTTGCCTTCTCGTGCGCAATCAGCACGGTCGGGGAAATTGCGTGATAGCCGCCGCCGGCCGGGTTCGTGCCGTAGATGCCGACAATGACCGGAACGCCGAGCTGGTTGAGCTCCGAGTTGCGGTAGAACGGCGTGCCGCCGCCTCTGCGGTTCGGATAAACCTTCTCCTGCTCGTCGAGCTTAACGCCGGAGCAGTTCAGGATATAGACCAGCGGAATGCCGAGCATCTTCGCCGTGTCGGAGCCGCGGAGCAGGTTGTCCGCCTGACCGGGAACCCAAGCGCCCGCCATCTTCTTGTTGTCGGAGGCGATGATGACAGCCCACTTGCCGTTGATGCGGCCAAGACCCTTGACAATGCCGGTCGAGACAATGCCGATCTTCTCCTCTGCGTTATCCTCCGGGTTGTAGAGCGTGTTGAGCGGGCAAAACGTGCCCTCGTCAACGAGCTGATTGATTCTCTCGAGTGCCGTGTACTGGCCCTTCGCGTGAATCTTGTCATCCGGCGTGCCCGCAGAGAGAAGCTTCTCTGCGCGGGCGTGGATATCCTGCTCGACTTCCTTTAACTCTTTCACGTTCTCCGGATTCGGTTTTGCAGCCGGCACATTCAGAACTTTCATGTTCTGGAAGTAGCGCGGCATGGTGTAATTGCTCATTTTAAATCTCTCCTTAAAAGTGAGTTAACTGGTGGCTGAACTCTTCGCTTACTGCTTCGGAACCTTGATGAACGCCTGGCCGGGATCGATCTCCTCGCGGATCAGCTTGATGATCTCCGGGCTCGGTCCCTCCATGAGCTTTGCTCTGGACACATCGACATCAAAGCCGGTGTTCTCCTTGACCATTTCCGGGCTGGAGAAGGGATAGTAGTACGCGAGGTACATTCTCTTGGTCTCCTCGTCGAACTTCATGATGCCGAGATCCGTGACGACCATCTGCGGGCCTCTGTTGCCCGGAAGACCGGCTCTCTCTCTGCCGCCGGGGCCGTCCATCCAGCCCGGGCTCGTGACATAGTCGATCTTGTCCATGAATCTTCTCTTCTGGTGCTGCATCATGATGACCGTATTGCAGTAGGTCGCGATGCCGTTTGCACCGCCGGAGCCCGTGAAACGGGTCTTCGGGTTGTTGTAGTCGCCGATGCAGGTCGAGTTCACGTTGCCGTAGGGATCGATCTGCGCGCCGCCGATGAACGCAATCAGGCGCTCCTCGCCGTGCAGCCACTCATTTGCCTCGAAGCCGACAAAGCGGATGTTCGGCCACTGCACCGCGCAGTGTGCCATGAAACGGAGATCACCGACCGAACGCGGCACCTCGACCGGATCGCAGTCCATGAGACCGCTCTCCACAATCGGATGGCAGGACGGGCAAACCACGCGCTTCGCAAGGGAAGCGCCGATGAGCGGAAGTCCGGTTCCGACGATGACAATCTGATTCTCCTGAATATTCTTTGCAATGGCGTAAGCCTGCATCTCCTGCTTGGTATAATTCGTGTAATCAGCCATGTCTCTCTCCCCTCCTTTATCGCTTCGCGTAGCCGAGTCCCGGAATGACCTTCAGGCTCGCGAGGTGCGCGCCGCCGATCTTGTCCAGAACATCGTTGTTGTCCTTGCAACTGTAAACCCACTTGTCCAGATAATCGCGGAAGGTCTCCGGATTGACCGGTGCCGTGTACGGCAGGCCTTTCTTCTCGGCCTTCTCCTTCTCCTTTGCGATCTGGCGCTCTGCGTCTTCCTTATCCTGGTACTTCGAAGCCTTGTCGTACTCCTTCAGAGCCTTGTCATCGCAGTCATAGTAATTGTAGCACTGGGACGGCCAAGCGCCGAACGGCACATGCACAACCGCGTTGACGCACTCGCCGAAGACCTTGTTCTGCGACGGCTCCTGGCGGATGTACTCGTTGCTTACCAGTTCCTCGCAGGTCACGATGACCTTTCTCGCCGCGACAGCGACATCGACATCGTGGAACTCATCGCCCTCAATCACGCAGGTACCGTCCGGGGACGCCTTCTGCACGTGGATGATGGCGGTGTCAAGCTGCGGGGTCGGAACCGCAACGACCTTCTCGCCCGGGTTGAAGGGATTCTCAACATAAGCAAACTTTAAATTGGTCAGCTTGTCGAGGGTCTGTCTCTTCTCCTCCGAGATGCCCCAGAAATCCGTGAGACCGGAACCCTGCATGAGGCGCACCGGAAGGTACGGAAGACCGAGGGAAGCAGCATGGAGCTGCAGCATCAGCACGTCCTGCGAGTAGTCCTCGTAGGTCAGGGTGCCTGCCTCGATCGCAGCGCGGAAGCGGCGGGACACGTTCGTGTAGCCGGAGTTCGCGGTGTAGCAGTTGATGTATGCCTTGACGCGGCCCTCGCCGATCATCATGTCCCAGTCACCGCCTGCCGGGCCTGCCCAAACAGTAAAATCGGTCTGTCCCTGGCGAAGGATCTCGAAAACAGCCGCATAGGGCTTCCGGTTCGTTGTAAATCCGCCGAAGCAAATTGCATCTCCGCTCTCGACATACTTTGCAACAGCATCATGTAAACTCATTACTTTATTCAAGGTAATGTCCTCCTTTCTCGAAACACCAAAACGATTTTGTTCTTGCCTGTATTGCCTCTGTTTCTATTACAAAACGACTCAGTGCGCGAAGAAAGTCAGGAAGAATCCTGCCGCAACCGCAGAGCCGATGACGCCTGCCACGTTCGGTCCCATTGCATGCATCAAGAGGAAGTTGGTTCTGTCCGTCTTGGAACCGACCGTCTGGGACACACGCGCCGCCATCGGGACAGCCGAAACGCCTGCCGAACCGATGAGCGGGTTGATCTTGCCGCCGGTGACGGCATAGAGAATCTTACCGAATACCACGCCGCCGAACGTCGAGAAGCTGAATGCCGCAAGACCCATGACGACAATTGCGAGCGTCTGCGGGCGAAGGAAGAGCTCGCCGCGCGCCGTTGCACCGACCGAAAGGCCGAGGAAGATGGTGCAGATGTTGCAGAGTGCGTTCTGCGCGACATCCGAAAGTCTCTCAACCACGCCGCACTCGCGGAACAGGTTGCCGAGCATCAGCATGCAGAGCAGCGGTGCGACATCCGGGAGCAGCAGGGACACGAGGCAGGCAACGAGGATCGGGAAGATAATCTTCTCGGCCTTCGAGACCTTTCTGAGCTGCTTCATCTTGACGCGACGCTCCTTGTCCGTCGTCAGGAGATTCATGATCGGCGGCTGAATCAGCGGAATCAGCGCCATGTAGCTGTACGCCGCGACCGCAATCGGTGCGACCAGCTCGGGAGCGAGATTGTTTGCGACATAGATAGCGGTCGGACCGTCAGCGCCGCCGATGATGCCGATTGCAGCAGCCTGCTGCGGGGTGAAAAGGCCGGTCGCATTCGCAAAGATGAATGCGCAGTAGATACCGAGCTGTGCAGCCGCGCCGAGCAGCAGCGAAATCGGGTTTGCAATCAGCGGACCGAAGTCCGTCATTGCGCCGACTGCAAGGAACATCATGCAGGGGAAGAAGCTGGACTTAACACCCATGTACATAACGCCGAGAACGCCGGCATCGTACCAGTGGTCGAGCTGATAGAAATATTCGAAGGTGCCGGAGTGCGGCAGGTTCGACATGAAGATACCAAAGGAGATCGGGAGCAGCAGAAGGGGCTCAAACTGCTTTACGATCGCGAGATACATCAGAATGAACGAGATCACCAGCATGACAAGCTGCTGCCAGGTCATCGTTGCATATCCGGAACTCTTGAGCAGTCCCTCAACGATAGTTATAAGATTCACTGCGTGTTCCTCCTTCGCTTAGTTCAACGTGCCCATGACCTGGTCGGTATCCACCGTGTCACCCGTCTTCACGTTGATCGAAGCGACCGTACCGTCAACCGGTGCCACAATCTCATTCTCCATCTTCATTGCCTCGAGGACGAACATGGTCTGGCCTGCGCTGACCTTGTCGCCGACATTGACTTTGACGCCGAGCACGGAGCCGGGCATCGGGCTGGTCACGGACGTGCCGCCGGGCGCTGCCTTTGCAGCCGGTGCTGCCGCTGCCGGAGCCGGAGTCGCCG